>NZ_JBFULT010000629.1:0-4089 GCF_054049755.1 Bradyrhizobium sp. P5_C11_2 | reverse complement strand
AGGCGGGGCCGCCTTAGCACTCGTTTAAGGTCGCTCTGACACGGTGGCTCAACGATAAGGAGGCGTTCCGGCGCGTCTTCTCGACGATTGAGCCGAAGCGCGAGACCCGTGACAGTTTTGAGTATCATCCGCGATTGTCTCGATGCGCTGCTGCATCCCTCCGCGCGTTACGATGCGCTGACGCGGGCGCGCCATCGTGCCTTCATGGCGCCGAGGCTGCTGGGCAGCCTGGCCGCCTTCGCTGCATTTCCCGTCTATCTCGCCATGCGCGGCGCGCCGAGCGCGATCGAGGTCGCCGCCTTCGCGTGGCTGATCGCGCCAATTCTGCTGTCCTGGTTCCTGTCGCGCACCGGCCGCTACGAAGGCGCTCACGTGCTGTCGTCGCTGGCGCTCGCCGGCCTGATCATGTCGATCGCGGCCACGACCGGCGGCATCGAATCATTTGCCGCGATCTGGCTGGTGGTGGTTCCCCTCGAAGCCGCGCTGTCGGCCTCGCGCCGCGTCGCGGCCTTCGCCTCGCTGCTGGCGCTGTCCTGCGCGGGGATCCTGATTCTCGTCAGTCAGTTCGGCTGGCTGCCGCCCGCAGATGCGAGCGCCGCGGAACGCGGCGTGCTGATGGCGTTTGGCGTCGCCTCGGCAACGCTCTACGCCGCGGGTCTCGCCTTCGGCGCGGAATCGCTCGCGCGCACCAGCGTCGCGCTGCTGTCGCGCGAGGAGGACCGCTACCGCCTGCTGGCGCGCAACATGAGCGACGTCATTTCACGGCATCAGCGCAACGGCGCGGTGCAATTCATCTCGCCCGCGGTCGAGGCCTTGCTCGGCATGCCCGTTGCGCGGCTGCTCGGCCACGGCCTGTTCGACCGCGTCCATGTCGCCGATCGCCCGGCCTATCTCACGGCGCTCTCGGATGCCGCGCGCGGCGACGTCCGCAGCGTCGAGTTCCGGCTGCGGYGGGAGAGGGCCGGCCTCGAGCGCGGCCAAGCCGATATTCACGTCGACTTCATCTGGGTCGAGATGCGCTGCCGGCCGCTCGAGCTGGATCCGGGTCGCAAGAATCCTGACCGCAATCTTGACCGCCAGAATCTTGACCGTCACGATCTTGACCGTCCTGTCGCGCGCGAGGTCGACGTCGTCGCCGTGATGCGCGACGTCACCGATCGCAAGCTTGGGGAGCAGGCGCTGGATCAGGCGCGCAGCGCCGCGGAAGCGGCCGACGCCGCCAAGACCCGGTTCCTCGCCACCATGAGCCACGAGCTGCGCACGCCGCTCAACGCCATCATCGGCTTCTCCGAGATGATCGCACAGGAGCAGACGCTGATGCTGGGCGCGGCCCAGCGCAAGGAATACGCCCAGCTCATCAACGATTCCGGCCAGCATCTGCTGTCGGTGGTCAACGGCATCCTCGACATGTCCAAGATGGAATCGGGCAATTTCGAGATTGCGTCGGAGCCGTTCGCGCCCCGCTCATCGCTCTTGCACTGCTGCAACCTGCTTGCGCTGAAGGCGCGGGAGAACGGCATCGATCTGGTCACCGATGCGCCGCAGGATTTGCCGGTGATGACCGGCGATCCGCGCGCCTTCAAGCAGATCGTGCTCAATCTCGTCGCCAACGCCATCAAGTTCACCGAGCGCGGCGGTCAAGTCTCCGTTGCCGCCGTGGCGTCGGGATCGCAGCTCACGCTGCACGTCAGCGACACCGGCGTCGGCATCGCGCCCGACGATCTCAAGCGCATCGGCGCGCCGTTCTTCCAGGCCGGCAAGACCTATCAGCGTCGTCACGAAGGCACCGGCCTCGGACTTTCGATCGTGAAGAGCCTGGTGGCATTGCATCTCGGTGAATTGACGGTACAAAGCAGGCTCGGCGAGGGCACCGCCGTCACCGTCAAGCTGCCGCTCGTCTACACGCCGCCGCAGGCCAAGACGCTCGATAAAAAGGCGCCCGAGAGCAATATCGCGACGCTGACGCCGGTGCTGCGCCAGGACACTCAGGATCAACTTCAAGGTCAACCTCAGGACCAACCTGCTTTGGTGAAGAAAAGTGCCTAGAAAGTCTGCAAAGAACGACGCTGCTCCGCGCCGCCGTGGCGCCAAGGCCGCGGTCGTGGACATCGAGACCGAACGCAATCTGGCGATGCGCGTTCTGCTTTACAGTCCCAAGGACACGCTGGCCGGGCTGGTCGCGGTCGCCGCCATCGGTGCCATCGTCGCCAATGCGCTGTTCCTCCAGACCGGCCGGCATCCGGCGCCGATGTTCGGCACCGTGATCAATCTTCCGATGCCGTCGTCCGTTCCGCAGGCCAATCCCTTGCCGCGCGCGCGCCCCGTCGGTGCCGATACGTCGCCGCTCGAGCCGAAGGCGACCGAGTTCCGCGTCGAGCCCAAGCCTGCCGAGAGAGCGGCCGAGAAGCCGCCCGAGAAGCCCGTCGAGGCCACCGCGTCGACGTCGCGCGCGGGCGATCCCATGACCAATTTGGTCAAGGCCACGACGTCGCCCTCCGTTGCCGTCGCGCGTCCGCCGGCGCCGATTCCGGTGCCGCAGAGCCCGGCCGCGCGGCGCATCGCCGGCGTGCAGCGCGCGCTGTCCGAATATGGCTATGGCCAGCTGAAGGTCACGGGCACGATGAGCGGCGAGACCCAGTCCGCGATCCAGAAGTTCGAGCGCGAGCACAAGATGCAGGTCACCGGCCAGGTGTCCGATCGCCTGCTGCGCGAGCTCGGCGCCGCGATCGGCCATCCCGTCGAATAATCGCTGGGCTTGCGCCAAGGCTGGTGCTCGAAGGCTGGTGCTGATTGCGGCACTGGCCTATCGTGCGATTCATGCGGTTGAAATCAAACATATGGGTCGCGGCTTACTTGCGCCGGTGCCAGACCGAGGGCGTGTTCGGCGCGGTGCGCCGTCGCGGCGCCGAGGAGGCAGGTGCGGTGTTCGTGAAAGTCGCCCTCCTCGACGGCAATGCGATGCTGTATGTGCCGGCGCCGCAGACCGTCTATGACGACGGCCGGCCGGTCGATCGCTTCTTCGTGCCGGCCGCGCTGCAACCGATGCCGGAGCCTGCGGTCGAGGAGCGCCTGACCAAGGAAATTCGCTTCGATCCCGATGCCTGGATCGTCGAGACCGAGGACCGCGCGGGCCGGCATTTTCTCGAACTGGCGAAGACCTGACCAGGGGGTGGCTCGTTGCGGAAGTTTCTTGAGAATTCGCTTCCGCCGGCACCATTCGCTTTGGTTTAGACATCCATTCGGGGCGCTCTTTCTCAGGCTTATCCGCAAGGGGCCGCACGACCTGGTAGTTGCGGAAGGTCCGCAGGTTGGCTAAGTTCTACTTTACGAAGAGTCTCCGTGCTCATTCGTCCTATCGCGCGACTGGCGAGCTAACGTGGAATCGACCACGGTGAAGCGCGAAGGGTTCCAACGCCGATCGCCTGGGCAACCAAACTGCTGGAAAACAGCGTGTTGAGGAGCCCGAGCATGCCGTCATTTCGCAATGAGCTGTCCGCCAACGATCAAGAGATCGCCGCCGCCCTTGTGGGGGAGGAGCGCCGTCAACAGGACGGCGTCGAACTGATTCCGTCCGAGAATTACACCTACCCGGAGGTGCTTGAACTGCTCGGATCTGTCTTCACCAATAAATATTCCGAGGGATATCCGGGACGCAGATACTACGGCGGCCAGCAGTATACGGACGAAATTGAGAACCTCGCGCGCCGGCGGGCCTGCTCGCTTTTTCGTGCCGAGCACGCCAACGTTCAGCCTCTTTCCGGATCACCGATGAACCAGGCCGTCTATCTCGGCCTATTAAATCCCGGCGACACCATTCTCGCGATGGACCTGTCCCACGGCGGTCATCTCACCCACGGCGCGCCGGTGTCCCACATGGGGCGCTTGTTCAACTTCATTCGCTACAAGACCGCCCCGTCAAGCGGCGGCGCGATAGACTTCAACGAATTGCGCGCGATTGCGCGTGAAGCGCGTCCGAAGATGGTGTTGTGCGGCTACAGCTCCTATCCGCGCGACCTGGACTATGCGGCATTCAAGAGTATTGCCGATGAAGTTGGCGCGCTCACGATGGCTGACGTGAGCCACTATGGC
>NZ_JBFULT010000628.1:0-4100 GCF_054049755.1 Bradyrhizobium sp. P5_C11_2 | reverse complement strand
CTGCAGATCGTCTCGTTCACGGGAAGCGAGACGTGGCCGGCGGGAAGGCCGGTCTCACCGTAGCGGCGCCCCCCGAGAGCCGCGCGGCCCCCGACAGGGAATTGGTAGATCTGTGCAGGTCCGTGACTCAGTCCATTGTTCATCATTGCGGTATCTCCCGAGATCGAAGCGGTTGGCCTCCATGGTGCGCCCGACTCGTTGGCTTGTGGTTACTGGAATCCCCATATCGGCCGCGCATTTCGAAATGCAAAGTGCTGAAAAGGAAATCAGTGCTGGCCTATTTTGTAGGCAGACAGCATTCTGCTTCCTCCAAGGCAGCCCATGGCTGACTAACGCTTGGGCCATTGCGAAGGTTGCGAGCGACGGCCGCAGACTTCGCGAATGTTGCCGGACGTTGATGCGCGTTTAGTCGGCAACCTCGGGCAGGGGTGCACTTGCATCGGAATCGGGCGTTTTCTGCGGGATTTTTGCAGTGCAGCTTCACGGAAAGGTGCGCCGCTATGACGCATGCGGCTGTGGACTGACGGGCTGCGCCCGCAGGTGGCGGGGGCCGGTGGATAACGCCCCGCGCTGCGGCTTTTTGGCACGTTAAATGCTTGTAAAGGGCCGGCCGATGGTGGCCGGGTACAAACGTGCGGGGACTAGCCGTCCCCACCTTTCGCATCATCTACAGAGAGGCTCAATGACCAAGTATAAGCTCGAGTACATCTGGCTCGACGGATATACGCCGACTCCGAACTTGCGCGGCAAAACACAGATTAAGGAATTCGCGTCGTTCCCGACGCTCGAGCAGCTTCCGCTCTGGGGCTTCGATGGCTCCTCCACGCAGCAGGCCGAAGGCCACAGCTCCGATTGCGTGCTGAAGCCGGTCGCCGTGTTCCCGGACGCCGCGCGCACCAACGGCGTGCTCGTGATGTGCGAAGTCATGATGCCCGACGGCAAGACCCCGCACGCCTCGAACAAGCGCGCCACGATCCTCGACGACGCCGGCGCCTGGTTCGGCTTCGAGCAGGAATACTTCTTCTACAAGGACGGCCGTCCGCTCGGCTTCCCGGCCTCGGGTTATCCGGCGCCGCAGGGCCCGTACTACACCGGCGTCGGCTTCTCCAACGTCGGCGACGTCGCCCGCAAGATCGTCGAAGAGCATCTCGACCTCTGCCTCGCGGCCGGCATCAACCATGAAGGCATCAACGCGGAAGTCGCGAAGGGCCAGTGGGAATTCCAGATCTTCGGCAAGGGCTCCAAGAAGGCCGCTGACGAAATGTGGATGGCCCGCTACCTGATGCTGCGCCTCACCGAGAAGTACGGCATCGACATTGAGTTCCACTGCAAGCCGCTCGGCGACACCGACTGGAACGGCTCCGGCATGCACGCGAACTTCTCGACCGAGTACATGCGTACGGTCGGCGGCAAGGAGTACTTCGAGGCGCTGATGGCGGCCTTCGACAAGAACCTGATGGACCACATCGCCGTCTACGGCCCGGACAACGACAAGCGTCTGACCGGCAAGCACGAGACCRCGCCCTGGAACAAGTTCAGCTACGGCGTGGCCGACCGCGGTGCTTCGATCCGCGTGCCGCACTCCTTCGTCAACAACGGCTACAAGGGCTATCTGGAAGACCGCCGTCCGAACTCGCAGGGCGACCCATACCAGATCGCTTCCCAGATCCTGAAGACGATCGCGTCCGTGCCGGCCGACAAGAAGGCCGCCGCCTAAGATCCTCCCGGCCCGGGCTTTGGGGGGCTGGCCCGGGTTGGCTCTCGATCCGCCGGAGCAGAACAGCTCCGGCGGATTTTTTGCATTTTGATGACGGCCGTTTCTGTGATCCGCCGGCCGCGATCGCGCGAAACTTGTCCATCGCGGCCGAAAGCGGGATAGACTGCGCCCGGATGCGCGCAGGGCCGGGGACGGCTGGTGTTTGAAGGCTTCTACAAGGTGCGATTTCAGCTCGGCGACGCCGTTGGCCGGAGCGTGATGCATGCCGGCAACGGCAAGATGCTCGGCGGCAATTCGGCCTTCGCCCATATCGGCACCTACGAGAAGACCGACGACGGCGTCGACATCGTGATCAAGACGGTCCGCCACAATCCCGATCCGAGCTATCGCGCCATGGCCGGCACCGATGATGCGACGCTGCTCGCCAAGGGGTGGGCTGACGGCGATCTCTACCGCTTCAAGGGCGAGCTGAAGGAACTGCCCGGCGTCCCCTTCCAGTCGGTGATGACGCCGATCACGGAGGACGAGGTGCCGATCGCCGGCGGTGTCGGAGAGGCCGGCATCGCCGATGGCCTCTATTCGATCCATCTGCGCATGCTGGACGGCCTCGACGGCGGCCTCACCGGCGTGATGCTGCTGAACCGGGGGCACATTCTCGGGGGCGATGCGTCGTTCTATTATCTCGGCAGCTACACCGCCGCGAACGGACGCTGGAAGGGACAGATTCTCAATCAGGAGCACACGCCGGCCAAGGACGATCCGGTGTTCGGCGGCCACGAGGTCGGCATCGGCTTCTCCGGCACCTATGACGAGGCCGAGGCCGTGCTGGAGGCAACCGCGCTTGCCGGCAAGCGCAGCCTGCGCCTGACCGCCGCCCTCAAGCTGATGCACCGCGCCTGATCGCTATCCGGGATCGCACATGGAAAACATTCGCATGCTCTCGACGCTCGGCCTGATGGGCGCGATGCGCAGCCTGTCCGCCGCCTTCGAGACCGCCAGCGGCATTCAAGTCGATGCCGACTTCGCGCCGACCCTGGCGCTGCTGAAACGGCTGCGCGACGGCGAGGCCGCCGATCTCGTGATCCTCACGCGCGAGGGGCTCGACGAAGTCATCGGCGAAGGCCGCGTGATCGCCGAGGGCGCGGCGGATCTGGCGCGCTCCTATGTCGGCATTGCCGTGCGGGCAGGGCAGGCCCATCCCGACATCGCCACCGAAGCCGCGCTGCGCCAGACGCTGCTCGCCGCGCGGTCGGTCGCCTATTCGGGTCTGGGCGCGAGCGGAATCTATTTTGCCCAGTTGATTGTCCGGATGGGCATCGCGGCCGAGATCAATGCCAAAGCCACCATCGTGCAGCAGGGATTTACGGCCGAGCGTCTCGTGAGCGGCGAGGCCGATCTCGCCGTGCAGCAGATCAGCGAACTCAAGCAGGTCGACGGCATCGAGGTGATCGGCCCGATCCCGCATGATTTGCAGACACCGGCCGTGTTCTCCGCCGGCCGCATGGCGAGCGCGACGCACGCTGCGGCCGCGGACCGGTTGCTGCGCTATTTGGCATCTCCGGAGGTCGTCCCGGTCCTGCGGCAATCGGGACTCGAGCCTTGAATTCGCCGGGACCGCGACGCAATTTGAGGCCCATGCGAACSTGTCTCTTTGCCATCCTCTTGACGCTCGCTGCGCCCCTCGCGGCGCATGCGCAGTCGGCCGACCTCGTCCTGTGCGACCGGGTGGCGGCCGATCCCAGCGATCCCGACAAGCCGGCTGACGTGAAGGGCGTGGCGGAGCTCGCTTCCTCCGACGTCGCGACCGCCATCAAGTTCTGCAAGCAGGCCGCGCCTTCTTCGCGGCGTGCGATGTTCGAGCTCGGCCGCGCCTATGCCGCCAACCGGCAGACCGCGGACGCGATCGCCGCCTGGCGCAAGGCGGCCGACAAGGGATCGAGTGCGGCCATGGTCGAGCTCGGCGTGCTCTACGGCACCGGCKCCGGTGTCGCGAAGGACGAGGCGCARGCGCGCAARYTGTTCGAGAAGGCGGCGCAGGCCGGCAATCCYCGCGGYGTCAGCAATCTCGCAGCSCTCGGCGGCGCYGGCGGTGCCGCGCCGGYCGATCCCGCGCAGGCSCGCGCGCTGCTCGGCAAGGCGGCCGAGACCAACGCGGAGGCGCARTACCAGCTCGGCCTGATGCTTTCCGAAGGCACCGGCGGCGCAAAGGACGACGTCGCGGCGCGCGCGTTGTTCGAGAAGGCGGCCGCGCAAAACCACCCCGGCGCGCTGGAGCGGATGGGCGCGTTCGCGCAGGAAGGCCGCGGCGGCGCGAAGGACAGGGATGCCGCGAAAGCCTATTACGAGCGCGCTGCGGCGCTCGGCGACGAGGATGCCAAGAAGG
>NZ_JBFULT010000627.1:0-4116 GCF_054049755.1 Bradyrhizobium sp. P5_C11_2 | reverse complement strand
GACGGAGACGGCGGAGGCGGCGGAGGCGATTAGGCTTCGTCCCGGCGTTCGGCGCATGCGGACTGCCTAATCGTCCTGCAAATCGGTTGCGATGCCGGCGAGCCAGCGCCGGATTGCGATTTCTGCCTTGGCATCCAGGCCCGCCGCGAGGCGCTTCTCCAGTGCAATCACACGTTCCCGGCAAGCTTTCAGCAGCGTCATGCCGCGCGGCGTCAGCGTCCATTGCTGGATGCGGCCGTGGACGGGATGAGGCGTCATCACGATCGCCCCGTCGCGCTCGAGATTGCGGATGATCACGCCGACGGTCTGGGGCGTCAGAAAGGTGAGACGGGCGACGTCGGCGCCCGACAGGCCGGGATAGGCATTGAGCATCGTCAGCACGGCGAATTGCGGCGAGGTCACGCCGAGGTCGGCGAGCGTTCGCTCCATCGTCAGCCGGACCGCGGCGTGGGCCTGGCGCAGCAGATAGCCGAGATAGCCTTCTTCGCCGCGCTTGCCTTCGCCGGGAGCGGGCACGCGCGGCGCGCCGTCGGCGGCCGGCGGGTCGGCGTGCTTTCGGGATGCCGTTTTCTGCCGCGGTTGCGGTCTCGTGATGTCAGCCGTCTTGCGCGTCATATGAGAGCTCTTATAAGATGTAAGTGCTCTTATAATAAGACGAGGTGAACCGCAATGTCACAGGCCCGCAGCGAATACGATGATTTCAAGCGCCTCGCGCCCGATGCCTATGATCTGGTGCTGGCGCTTGGCCAGCTTGCGGCCAAGGCCGGCCTCGACAAGCAGCTCCTCGAACTCGTCAAGCTGCGCGCCTCGCAAATCAATGGCTGCGCCTTTTGCCTGCAGCATCACATCCTGCTCTCCGAGCGGATCGGCGTTCCCGTCGACAAGCTCAATCTGGTCGTGGTCTGGCGCGAGGCGCCGGTCTTCTCCGCACGCGAGCGCGCCGCGCTGGCCTGGACCGAGGCGCTGACCTGTCTGCCCGACGGTGTCAGCGATGAAGTCCATGCGGAGGCTGCTCGCGAATTCTCCGAGACCGAGCTGATGTACCTGACATCCGCGGTGGCCTCGATCAACGTCTGGAACCGTTTTGGCGCGGCCTATCGCTGGACGCCGGCGAAGCGGCCGGTCGCGGCGAATGCCGCGGCATCCTGAAGGCATGAAGAGGAGGTGGACATGACTGGACTGAGTTTGGCCGCTGCGCCGCGACAATTGCCGTCGCCATCGCGCGCGACGATCCTCGCTGTCGTCGGCGGGCTGGCGTGCGCTGTCGCGCTCGGCAAGGCGCTGCCGGTCACGATGGACACGGTCTCCGCTGCGCTGGCGCCGCTTTGCGCCAACCCCGCCGAGAGCTCGCCGCTGGACAAGGTCGAGCCGATCGGCTCCTACGCGCTGCCCAACGTCCCGGGCAAGCGCGTCACCATCGTGCGCGTGTTCTACGGTCCCGGCGGGTTTTCGCGGCCGCACCGTCACGCAGGCTCGGTGACCGCCTACATCACCAAGGGCGAAATCCGCTCCCAGCTTGGCGGTGGCCCGGTCGAGACGTTTGGGGTCGGCCAGTCCTTCTTCGAGCCGCCGGGCTCGACGCATTTGGTCTCGGCCAATGCCAGCGTCACGGAGCCTGCGGAATTGATCGCGGTGTTCGTGGCGGACGAAGGCGCGCAGCTCACGACGTTGTTGGAGTAGCCGGTAGCCCGGATGGAGCGAAGCGCAATCCGGGACCGCTGCATCTGCGCAAGAAGACCCCCGGATGTCGCTGCGCTCCATCCGGGCTACGCGCCGTGCCCCGCGTCAGCCTCCGTACGACGCCGGATCAGGATTGTCCGACGGGTGCTCGAAGGACTTCTTCATCGAGGCCGGCATCGGGACGTGGAAGTTCAGGCCGCGCGGCGGCACCGGCTCCATGAACCATTTGTTGTAGATCTTCTCGATTTCCGGGCTCTTGTAGAGCTTGGCGGTCGCCCGATCGACCACGGCCTTGAACGGCGCGTCGTCCTTGCGCAGCATGATGCCGTAGGGCTCCGGATCCGAAAAGGCGCCGGTGCTGATGGCGTAGAGCGATGGATCCTTCGAGGAGGCGATCATGGCCGCAAGCTGGATGTCATCCATGACGAATGCCTGAGCGCGGTCGGTCTCGACCATCAGGAACGCCTCGGGGACGTCCTTGGCGTTCATCACGGTGATGCCCATGGAGCGTGCAGCGTTGGCTTTGTTGAGCTGGGTCAGGTTGGTCGAGCCTGAGACCGAGACGACGGCCTTGCCCTTGAGGTCGTCGACCTGGTCGAGCTTCAGCGCCTTCTTGGACACGAAGCGGCTTGCCGTGAGGAAATGCGTGTTGGTGAAGGACACCTGCTTCTGGCGGTCGGCGTTGTTGGTCGTCGAGCCGCATTCGAGGTCGACGGTGCCGTTCGCCATCAACGGAATGCGGCTGGACGAGGTGACAATGCTCTCATTGACCTCGAGCTTGTCCAGCTTGAGCTCGGCCTTGATCTCGTCGACGATCTTCATGCAGATGTCGATGGCGTAGCCGACGATCTTCTGCTTGTCGTCGATGTAGCTGAAGGGTACGGCACTGTCGCGTATCCCGAGTGTGATCGCGCCGGTCTCCTTGACCTTCTTCAACGTGCCGCTCAATTCCTGCGCATGAACCGGCGCGGCAAACGCGACGGCCAGAACGGCCGCCGTGGTGAGAAAACGCATGTGATTCCCTTCGCTTTGCTTCGATGCAACGCTTGCGAAGGCGGGGTTTCGCCTTGGCTACCGGTAGCCAAGCAATTCTGGGGCCAGACGGAATCCGCTCGTGGGATGCGGCGCCATGCGATTGTGCGACGGCATTCCCGCCAATCGCCGGGACGACACCGAGAAGGCCGAGCCTGCAAATTAACAGGCTTGGGTTTCAGTTCTCTTCGCTGCTCGATCCCTCGCGCAAATCCGGCTTGATCACATCCTCGGGCAGCGCATGTGCCACGGGCTGCGGGGCGCCCGCGATCTCGGGGCCGACCTCGCGGCCGCGGGCGCGGATCAGGCGCTCATAGGCCGAGACCAGCGTGATGTAGGGACTGACCCAGATCCAGCCGTCGCGGGTGAAGACCTGCACGTCGAAGTGCAGGTGCATGGAGGTGCCGGCGGGATGGTCGAGATAGTTCGAGACCACGCCGATCTTCTCGCCCTCGGTGACGAGGCGGCCGTTGAGCAGGCCGTCCGCGTTCATCGCCTGCGGGTTCATGTGCATGTAGCGGAAGCGGATGTGCTCGGTGCGGCCGTTGATCTCAAGCGTGGCGGCCTGGTCCTTGGAGCCGCGGATCACCATGGCGTCGCGCACCGCGACCACGCCGCGTTGCTTGGGGTCGCAGCGCTCGCCGCCCTCGCCCTGCGGCGGGCACCCGGCCGCACGGATGTCCTCGCCCTGGTGGCCGTAACCGCCGCCGCATTGCCAGACCTCGAAGCTGCGCGACTCGCAGAAATTGTCGCGCCAGGGATAGGCGGTCGGCCCGTCGCTCCTGTCGCGCTTGCCGTAGGATTGCGAGCGCACGAAGGCGGGCGCCTTTTCGAGGGGAAAGCGAATCTGGGCATAGGCCATCACATCGGGATGGCCGCTCTTGTTGCGGTAGCCGGTGTTCGGGATGATGTCGCCGCTCGGCCGGTAGCCGAATTCCGGCGAACGCGCTGAGGGACGATCGATGACGCTGGAGGCGACGTCCGTCAACGGCCGCATGCGCTGGCCGCCGGCGATGCGTAGCGCCTTCAGGAAACGCTCGGCAACCGGAGAGGCTTCCTTGCAGGCGAGCCGGCGCGGCTTCGCCACGCTGTCGAGGCATTGGATCGACACCACATAGGCGACGCCGAAGCGGGTGAAGGCGTAGCGCACATAGCCTTCGCGGATGAACCTGCGCAGATCCGGATAGGTTGCTGCGAGCGGTTTGACCGGCTCGCCCTTGCCGCCGCTGGGATCGGCGATGTCATAGATCAGCGCCGAGCCCGTGATCTGCACCTCGACCGGCCGCGCAAAAACCCGTGTTGGCATGTCGTCGCCGGCGCCCGGGTCCAACGAAAAGCTCGCGCTGTAGCCGGCGGGACCGGCGTCGAACATGTCGACGGGATTGAAATCGGCCTGGTAGCGCG
>NZ_JBFULT010000626.1:0-4125 GCF_054049755.1 Bradyrhizobium sp. P5_C11_2 | reverse complement strand
GGTCATGACATCATCCGGCCGCTGATGACGCGGTCCGGCTCCATCGATGGACGCAAACCGGCCGCGCGGGCCGGGACGGCGTCACTCAAGATTGGCTTTGACTTGGGAAGTGAAGCGATCGGGACGCCTGGTCGAAACCTTGGCGCAATCGAAGCTGGCGGAAGAGGCCTCTAGCAGGCCGCGTACATACCGAACCAGGCGATCATCGAGCGCGGGCGTACGATCTGCGAATGCGACGAAATCATGCAAATCCCTCCCCGGTTGGCTTCAATGAGGTGCGCTTTATAGATGTGTCGTTTGCGATTTGCAACGGGGCTCGCGCGAGATCACGCGCGAGTGTTGCAAATTTGGTGCGCATCGCCGCTGCCTCAATCTCCGCCGTCATGCCCCGCCACCGGGTCTCGCCTTCGGCGAGCCCGATGACAGGATCCGGCGGGGGCATCCAGTACGCCGCGGCCTCTCGGTTCAATCACAACTGCCTCGGCGTACTGGATCGCCCGGTCAAGCCGGGCGATGACACCGAGTGCGTGTCTGTCTAATGCGCGTCGCCGCCGCCCGCCAGCGAGGCCGGCTTGTTCAGCAGCATGACCAGCAGGCTGAGGCCGAGATAGAACAGCGTCAGCATGAAGAAGGCGTCGCCGAAGCTCATCACCACGGCCTGGCGGTGCACGAGCTGGGAGAGCTGCTTCATCGCCATCAGCGTGGCGTCGCCGAGCCCCTGAAACTTCTGCATGAACATGGTCAGGGTTTCGGTCGCGGTCGCATTGCCCCAGGTCACGCGCTCCTGGAGGCGCGTGATGTGAAGGTCGGTGCGGTTGTTGAGCACGGTGTTGATAACGGCCAGGCCAACGGCGCCGCCGAGATTGCGCATCAGGTTGAACAGGCCCGAGGCGTTCTTCACCCGCTCCGGCGCCAGCGTGCCGAGCGCGATGTTGTTGGTCGGCACCATCGCGAACATCATGCCGACACCGCGCAGGATCTGCGGTATCAGCAGCTCATAGAAATCGTAGTCGCGCGTGATCCAGGTCATCTGGTAGGAGCCGATCGCGAACACGACGAGGCCGAACGCGATCATGTAGCGCATGTCGATCTTCACCATCAGACGACCGACCAGCGGCGCGACCAGGAACATGGTGATGCCCGAGACGAACATGGTCTCGCCGATCATCAGTGCGCTGTAGCCGCGCACCTCGGCGAGATAGCGCGGATAGATGTAGGTCAGGCCGTAGAGGCCGATGCCGATGCAGAATTGGAGGACGCAGCCGACCGCAAAGTTGCGGTTGGAGAAGGTGCGCAGATTGACGATCGGCTCGGCTGCCGTGAAGACGCGCCAGAAGAAGGCGATCGCCGATACGGCGCAGACCGCGGCGCAGATCGCCACCGACGTGTCCTGCAGCCATTCATATTGCGGGCCTTCCTCCAGCACGTATTCCAGCGTGCCGAGGAAGCCGGCCATGAACAGCAGGCCCCACCAGTCGAAACGATCGAGCAATTCGAAATGCGGCTCGTCGAAATCGACCAGCGCCAGCACGCCCAAGGTAATGGCGATGCCGGGCACGACGTTGATGAAGAACAGCCAGTTCCACGACATCAGATCGGTGATGTAGCCGCCGACCGTCGGCCCGATGGTCGGCGCCAGCGTCGCGACCAGCCCGATGATGGGACCGACGATGTGGAATTTGGAGCGCGGAAACACGGTGTAGGCCGAGGCGAACACCGTCGGGATCATGCCGGCGCCGAGAAAGCCCTGGAGCGCGCGCCAGAGGATCATCTCCTCGATGGTGGTGGCAAAGCCGCAGAGCAGGCTCGATATGGTGAAGCCGGCGGCCGAGATCGCGAACAGCAGCCGCGTGCCGAATGCGCGCGACAGGAATCCCGACAGCGGGATCGCGATGACTTCCGCGATCAGATAGGCGGTCTGGACCCAGGAGACCTCGCTCGAGCTTGCGGACAGTCCGGCCTGGATCTCGCTCAAGGAGGCCGAGACGATCTGGATGTCCAGGATCGACATGAACATCCCGAACACCATGATGATGAAGGCGAACAACCGCTTCGGCGCGATGCGCTCCGAAGCGGGGGCCGCCATCATCTCAGGTGAAGCAGTCGTGGCGTTCGCCATGGTCTGGCCTCGCAGCGCCGAAAGCGCGCCTACTGCGGATGGATCGCGGTGGGATCGTCGAGATCGATCTCGCTGTCGGCGTCGGCCGCGCCCTTGTTGGTGTCGACGGTCGCATAGACCGACATGCCGGCGCGGAGCAGGTTCTGCTTGGCAACCGATTTCGGCACGCGGATCCGGACCGGCACGCGCTGCACGATCTTGGTGAAATTGCCGGTGGCGTTGTCCGGCGGCAGCAGCGTGAACACCGAGCCCGCGCCCGCCGCGATGCTGTCGACGACGCCGGTGAACTTGCGCATCCCGTAGGCATCGACCTTGATCGTCACCGGCTGTCCGGGGCGGATGCGCTTGAGCTGGGTTTCCTTGAAGTTGGCGTCGATATAGACGTTGTCGAGCGGCACGACGTTGCCGAGCCGCTGGCCGACCGCGACGAAGTCGCCGGCGCTGACGAGGCGGTTGGAGAACGTGCCGTCGACCGGCGCCCGCACCGCGGTGAAGCTGAGATCACGCTCGGCCTTGGCGAGCGTGGTCTTGAGCTCGGCGAGCTGCGCCTGTGCTTCGGCCTGCTGCGCCTTGGCGACGTCGACATTRCTGACGGCGACATCATAGGCGGCCTGCGCGGCCTTGACCGCGGCGGCGCCCTGGTCGCGCCCGGCTTCCGAGCTTTCGAAGGTGGCGCGCGAGGCAAAACCCTTGCTGCTCAGCGCCTGCTGGCGCTCGTAATCGAGATCGGCGCGCTTCAGACCCGCTTCCGCGGAGACGAGCTGCGCCTTGGCCTGCGCGACCTGGCTGTCGAGGGCGGCAACCTGGCGGCCAATACGATCGATGGTGGCCTGCTGGGTCGCGATCCGGGTCGCGGCGGCATCGACCGCAATCTTGTAATCGCCGTCGTCGATGCGCAGGACGATGTCGCCGGCGCGCACCAGCGAGTTGTCGCCGGCGAGGATCGAGGAGATGTGACCGGCGACGCGCGCGCCCAGCATGGTGTTGTTGGCGCGGACATAGGCGTCGTCGGTGGAGACGTAGAAGCGGCCGACCAGCGTATAGTATCCGGCATAGCTCGCGGCCGCGAGCGCCAGCACCACGCCGATGCCCATCAGGACGAACTTGCGCTTGCCGGATTTGGCAGCGCCGGCAGCAGCGGGAGGCGCGCCGGGCGCGGGTGCATCCGGGCCGGGCTTGTCGGTCACGGGCTTCTCCGGCGCCTCGTTGCCACGGCGCTTGGTCTCTTCGGCCACATGAGAGCGCATCCGCTCGGCGAGCGCGGGGGATTTTTCGGCCGCAACTTCACTGCCCGCCTGCTCCGGCGTCGTTTCCACCGCTTCCTGGCGAAGGACGCGCGCAGCCTGGTCTCTCGATACGGCCATAACGGCCTCCCCAACAATAAAGCGCGATCGGGGACGACCGACGTGCGGCCTGCCCTTCTCGCTCATCTAAATATCATTGACCGAACCGTTCGGTCAATCTACATTATTTCGTCATTGGACCCTACGGCCCCGAATCCTTTACTTGGGTTTCTCGGCCCTGGACCCGATCGAAAAACCTTCCGAGACCCTGAACCAATGGTTGTAGCCAGCCGCGAACCTCTGCACCTCATCCCGGAGGAGGACAGCTCCAAGCGCCGCCAGATCCTGGACGGCGCCCGCAAGGTGTTCATGGATCTCGGCTTCGACGGCGCCAGCATGGGCGAGATCGCGCGCGCGGCCGCCGTCTCCAAGGGCACGCTCTACGTCTACTTCGCCGACAAAAGCGCCCTGTTCGAAGCCATCCTCGAGCAGGAGGCGCTCCAGCACGGCCAGGTCGTGTTCAATTTCGATCCCGCGCGCGACGCCGAGACCACGCTGAAGGAGTTCGGCCGGGCCTACATCCACCTGCTCTGCCGCCCCGGCGGCGGATCGGCGATCCGCACCGTGATGGCGATCGCCGAGCGCATGCCCGACGTCGGCCGCCGCTACTATGCGCGCGTGCTGGACAAGACCATCAACCGGCTCTCCGACTATCTCAAAGCC
>NZ_JBFULT010000625.1:0-4130 GCF_054049755.1 Bradyrhizobium sp. P5_C11_2 | reverse complement strand
GAATAGGGTTATCCGCTTCGCCGCAAGCTTTCGTTAGGCGTTTGCGCGCGGCGACGATGGTGCGGATGCGGCGAGCCTCGTGACAGCGATGAGATCGCTCCTGCGGTGCGCCGACCAGCTTTGTTCCAGCTTCGACTCCATTTCGTTCTCAAAGAACGAATCGGAATCGAAGAAATCGGCGCGGAGCAACTCCTAACGATTGGTTTGCATCGCGCGCCGACGATATCCCGTCACATCGCATCTGCTTTTTGCATCGCGCGGTCCCTTCTGACAACCGCATTCGCAGCGACGGCAGCAGGCATGACTTGTTCTGCATCCGACTCCATTTCGTTCTCAAAGAACGAATCGGAGTCGAGACAATCGGCGCGACGCGATTGCTAATGATCGATGAAGGCGCAGTCGCGTGACTTCGCCGGCGGCAGGAATTTCGAGACGATGCGCAACCACGATGGGACGTTGGCTTCGCCAAGGCGTTGGCTCCGAGCCGTCAGCGTCACATGCGCGACCGCAACGACCGGCATGAGATGCGCAACGATCGTCTCGCGCGCGTCCAATCGGCCTGATCGCGTCCGGCGCGCGCTAGACTGGACACGCCGCTAGTGCCGCATGGCGTCGCGGTCTGGCGACGTGCCTTGAGTCCGGTCGCGTCGCGTTGTCCTTCGCCGCAAAGCAGTCGAGGATCTGGATGCGGAGTTCTTCTGCGGCCGGGCCCTCGACCTTCCTGAGCTGATTCCAGAGCCTGATTACTTCGCGCTGCTGCTCGATGTTCATGAGTCACCTCCAAGGCCACTCACTAGAACAAAATAGGAACAAAAAGTCCAGCCTCTCCAGCAGATTTCCTCAGCGTCTTGCCTTGAACCTTTCCCGGCTTGCGAAGACCCATGGAGGCTGGGGATTTCAGCGCCCAGTCATACGGCAGCGCCGCCTGACGAACATATTCCGTCATCGCGGCGCTGTTGCTTTTTGGAGTTTCAACCTTAAGTTAAGGTGACGGTTGGCGGCTAGGCGCTGAAATCCCATTGCCGTCGGCCAGAAGAGCCCCGTGCGCAAGCGCGGGGTTTTTCTTTTGCGCCATTCGCCGGCAGCGCTTCGCGCGTCGGCCTGCACGCGCATGACAACGGCATGGAACGCGCCTCACCCCTGCCCGTTAGCTCTCGCCAAAGGTCACGCTCAAGGGTGACGCAATGCCAAAGACATATTTCGCCGTAGAGGTCGTTCGGCAGATTGAAGAGACCGTTGAKATCATCGTCGAGGCGAAGGACGAGACCTCCGCGCAGAACGCGGCGCTCGCGCACCTGAAGGCGCGCGGCGACGAATACCAATGGCTGAATTCGAAATCGGAATTCATCGTCTGGCGCAAGCGCGCGATCGATACGCCGGCGATCGTGGACGTGACCGCATGATCAGGTTGGAAGCGTGTCGATGATCGCGACCGTCGCGGGACTGTTCGCGATCGCGGAGCACGATCTCGTCCTCCGGCGGTGAACCTTTTTCGCGCTGGCGCGTCTTATGAGAGAAGCCTCCCCCAGGCTTCACCCCCCATCAGAAAACCCCGCCTCCCCCAGGCGGGGTTTTCGCTTTTCTCAGAGGCGGATTTGGCAAACGCCTTGGATCAGACCGAGTCCTTGGCGACCTTCAGCGGCGACGCCTTGACCGACTTGCTCGCCGGCTTCGCCGCGAACTGCATCGGCTCCTTGGTGAAGGGATTCACGCCCATGCGGGCTTCGGTCGCAGGCTTGTTCACGACCGACATCTTCACGAAACCGGGAATAACGAACTCACCGGACTCGTTGAGCTCCTTGTAGCCGACGGTCGCCATGTACTCGATGACCGACTTCACATCGTTCTTGGAAAGCTGCGTGCCCTCGGCAATTGCATCGATCAGCTGGGTCTTGGTCATCTTCGCCATGTCTAAAGTCCTCTGAATTGGGTGCGCGCGAGCTACGATGTAACTCTGCCTGGGACGCGGTAAAACCACGCAGGGCGCTTCTGTTCATGCCAATGGTCATGAAGTGACCGGGCTTAGAACCCATCGAGGCCGAAAACGCAAGCAGCAGTTCGGCCTCGGTTCCGCAATCCTCAGCCCGGACAAAGCCCCGGGAGGGCCTTATGCGAAGCCTCCCGCGACGCGGCACAGTCGCTCCGTTCGCAACGAGGCCATGCCCGCATCACCCGAAGTCACGAAAGCCCCACGCCAGGATTCCAAACATCAGGACGACGATGCACGCCGAGCCGGCGACGACCATGAGCGCGACTTTGGCACCGGACAGGCCTGCCCGTCTTGCCCTGACCGCGGCATAGAACAGCAGGACGAACAGCAGCGGACCAACGAACAACAGCATTTCGACTCCCCGCTTCTCATCTCATCGCGCGTCAGGGCACGTTGCCGCTGTTGCGCGATCCGCCAATCGAAACCGGCTTGTTCAGGAAATACTCGCGATTGCCCGTGGCCGCTTCCGCGTACTGGTCGATGGCGACGATGATGGCCTGGACGTGGGCGTAGCACCACCCTTCGCGTGTGGCCTTGCGGCGAACATCCTCGAGCGCTTTCAGGAACGGCGACAGCTCGGGCTCGTCATCGAACCACCTCACCAAGTCCTCCCGCCGAGCACCTTGCCCTGGTTGTGATGCGGCTGGGCCTTCTTCAGCGCGTCCCGTTGCGCACAGAGGTCGTCGATCCTGGCCTGCATCCGGCTCAGCAGGGCTTCGGCCGAGGCCGTCCCCAAGCCCGCCCGTTGCAGCCCGAGGATCTCCCTCCGCTGGCGCCCCGCCTGGATGCGCATGTGTTCGATGTCCGCCCTGATGACGTCCAGGTCCGGCATGGTCAGCCCTCGCAATGTCGAGACGAACTAGAACAAAAAGAGAACACTAAGGCAAGCCGCTAGGGCTAGCTGGAACCCGAGCCGCCCGGACAAATTATGGATTCAGCGACGACACGAAGAGCCGAACGATGAGCAAGGAAGATCTGTTGAGGCAGGCCGAGAACGCCGAGCGCCACGCCGACCAGGCTGTCGACCCCGAGGTCAAGGAAGCCCTACGGAAAGCCGCCGAGGACTTCCGGCGCGAGGCCGAACAAGAGGACTAACGCCCCGCCTCCGGCGCCGTTCGGGCAGACCCGACCAAGCCATCGGCGTCGGCGTGGGTTCTCTTTTGCGGGCATCTCCTGCATAGTGCGGCATGGCTAAAACAAAAGTGACCTTCAAAACCGTCCGGATCTCGGAAAACGACTGGAAAATCCTGGCGGACTACCCCGACAGCGAACAGCGCGAAATCACAGGCTTCGCCAGCAAGGCCGATGCCGACGACTGGATCAACGGAGACCGCAAGATCGCGTGGCTCCGCTCTCAGGGCTACGCCAAGTGAGCTGCGTCACGTGACGCGATAGCTGTCCGGCGCGTCGCGCATCAGCTTCGCCGACGCGGGCCCGCTTCCTCCTCCGCTCCAGGTTGTCTCACCATCACCGTGCTTTGCAGCCACGCTGCGAAGGGCTTTGACCTGACCGGAGCCCACTTGCTGTCCGGCTCCGCTCCAAAGCAGAGACGAGGCTGGGAGCTTGCCTGCGGCCCATCCTTCGAGACGCCCGCCTACGGCGGGCCCTCAGGATGAGGTCGCGTTTGCAGCGAGAGATCTGACCCTCATGGTGAGGAGCCCGCCAAAGCGGGCGTCTCCGGACGATGCTCTGCATCGCCGGGCGAACCATGCAGGCCGAGCTCGTCCGGCAGCCTCCCCCTGTCATTGGACCTCGGGACTTTCACCGTCACTCGGCCGGGATGAAGCGGAGCGTGCCTGCGCGGCGCGTCGGCTTGCCGGTGTCGTTGGTGTGATTGACGCCGTCCATCACGGGCACCTCGGCGAAATCGAACGGGCTGACCCCGTCCAGGCAAGCCACGTTGACGGCATAGAGGTTCTGGTCGGATCGTCGCTGATGATGGGTGTAGATTCCGCAGCCGGAGCAGAAGAAGTGCTGCGCCGCTCCGGTGTGGAAGCGGTAGCTCGTCAGCGCATCCTCGCCCCGCAGGAATTTGATCCCGCCCATCTCCGCCATGACGACGACAGCGCCGCGCATCCGGCAGTAAGAGCAGGTGCAGCGGCGGATCGAATTGAAGCCGTCGCTGAGCGTCGCCTCGAAA
>NZ_JBFULT010000624.1:0-4150 GCF_054049755.1 Bradyrhizobium sp. P5_C11_2 | reverse complement strand
GCCGGCATCAGCGTGATGTCGCGGTTCGGCTCGGACAGCGGCACCAGCGCGATGGCGCGGCGGTCATTCTCGGCATTGGCGATCAGCTCGTCGGCGGCCCTGATCCGGATGTCCCAGTTCGAAGCCGCGCTCCAGCCGTCGTCGAACATGATCATCAATGGCGCCTTGCTGGAGGCGAGGCCTGTTTGCGGATTCCAGATCGGGCCGGCGGCGGCGAAAATGACGAGGGCCGCAGCCAAAAGCCGCAGCGCGGTCAGCCACCACGGCGTCCGCGAGGGCGTCTCTTCCCTCGGCGCGATGTCGAACAACAGCCGTGTCGGCGGAAACTCGATGCGGCGCGGCCGCGGCGGCATCACGCGCAGCAGCCACCACAGCACCGGCAGGCTGACGAGGCCGATCAGGAGCAGCGGTTCGGTGAAGGCGAGCGGCAATCCCATCATGCTGCCGGCCCCGCCTTGATCGTCGTGGTGCGGGCGCCCGACTTGCTCACCTGCATGCCGGCATGCAGGAACAGCAGCAGTTCGGCGGCGGAACGGTCGGTCGAATGGGTCGCGAACAGCCAGTCGAGCCTGTTGGTCTCGGCGCGGATCTGGTCGCGGTGCAGTGCAAGCCGCGCGGTGTAATCCTGCACCCAGCTCTCGGCCCGGCCGGCGGTGATCACGCCGAACCCTTCGGGCTCGACGAACTCGATGCGGCCGGAATAGGGGAAGGACTCTTCGGCGGGATCGACGACCTGCACCAGCGTGCCATGCGCGCCGGAGCCGGCCAGACCGGCGAGCGTCGCTGTGATCTCCGCGACCGGCGACCAGAAATCCGATAGCACGATCGTCTCCGCCAGCGCCGAGGGCACGAAGGAGGGCGGCAGGCTCAGCCGTTCGGCGTCGTCATGCAGCATCGCCTGCGCCATCTTGTCGATGACACTGCGGCTCGCGGTCGGCGCCATCAGCCCGGGAATGCCGACGCGCTCGCCGCCCGAGACCAGCAGCTCGGCCAGCGCAAAGGCGACGATCAGCGTGCGCTCGAGCTTGGATTCGCGGGCCTGCTTCGAGGCGAAGGCCATCGACGGCGAGCGGTCGGGCCAGATCCACACCGTGTGCGAGGCTTCCCATTCGAGCTCGCGGACATAGAGATGGTCGTCGCGCGCCGAGCGCCGCCAGTCGACGTTCTGCGACGGCTCGCCCGAGACGAAGCGGCGGTATTGCCAGAAATTTTCGCCGGAGCCGGCGCGGCGCCTTCCGTGCAGGCCGTGGATGACGTTGGCGGCGATACGGCGGGCCTCGAGCACCAGGCGCGGCAGCGAAGCGGCGAGCGTGCGGCTTTCGCCATCGGCACGTCGGATCGCGATGATCTCCTTTGCTGTGTGCCCGTTGTCTGCGGCCATCAACCGATCCGTGTCTTCAACTGCCGGATCACGTCCGGAATCGTCCGACCTTCGGCCCGCGCCTGGAAGGTCAGCGCCATGCGGTGCTTCAGAATGGGTTCGGCGAGGTCGAGCACGTCGTCGATCGAGGGCGCAAGGCGTCCGTCGATCAGCGCACGCGCGCGCACCGCGAGCATCAGCGACTGGCTGGCGCGCGGGCCCGGGCCCCAGGCGATGAACTTGCCGGTCTCGCCGCTGTCCGGACCCGGACGGGCCGCGCGCACCAGCGACAGGATCGCCTCCACGACGGAATCGCCGACCGGCAGGCGGCGGACCAGCCGCTGCGCCGTGATCAGCGCATCCGCCGTCATCGAGCCCCGCGCCAGCGTCTCGTCGGCACCGGTGGTCTCGAACAGGATGCGGCGCTCGGCGTCGCGATCGGGATAATCGACGTCGATCTCCATCAGGAAGCGGTCGAGCTGCGCCTCGGGCAGCGGATAGGTGCCTTCCTKCTCCAGCGGATTTTGTGTCGCGAGCACGTGGAACGGCTTCGGCAGATCGTGGCGCGCGCCGGCAACGGTGATGTGCTGCTCCTGCATCGCCTGCAACAGCGCCGATTGCGTGCGCGGGCTGGCGCGGTTGATCTCGTCGGCCATCAGCAGCTGCGCGAAGACGGGACCGGAGATGAAGCGGAAGGAGCGCTTGCCGGCGGTGCTTTCGTCGAGCACTTCGGCGCCGAGAATGTCCGACGGCATCAGATCGGGCGTGAACTGGATGCGCTTGGCGTCGAGGCCCAGCGTGACGCCGAGCGTCTCGACCAGCTTGGTCTTGGCGAGGCCGGGCACGCCGATCAAGAGCGCATGGCCGCCGGAGAGGATGGTGACCAGCGTGTTCTCGATCACCCGGTCCTGGCCGAAGATGACGGAAGCGATCGCGTCCTTGGCCGCGCGAATTTGACCAGATACCTGCTCGGCCGAACGGACGATCCCGTCCTCGAGTTTCTCGACACTTTCCGCCATCCGTCAGCTCCTTACGTCCGCCACGCGGCTCGCTTGCGTCGTCAAATCATCTCATCACGTCGGATCATGGGCCTATGCTAGACTTGCAGGAAGGCCATGTATTCGTTGAATTAACCTATCCCCACCTTATCGGCTTCGGGATATGTAGGGCATCACGAAGTGGCGACCTCCACACCGGGCTAATCCGGGGTGGAACCGCACATCGACATACGACGTAGACTTACAAATCAGACCTGCACCAATCGTGCCAAATGACAAAGTCAGGGCAAACCATGGCGAACCAAGGGCAGAGTGCCGATCGCGGTCTCGAGGGGCTGACTGCCGCCGCCAAAAGTGCTGCCAACGCAGAAGGCGTCAAAAAAGGACTACCTCCTGTGCATCTGTGGAATCCGCCGTTTTGCGGCGATCTCGACATTCGAATCGCCTCGGATGGTACATGGTTCTACATGGGCACGCCAATCGGCCGGCCCGCGCTGGTGCGCCTGTTTTCGACGGTCCTGAAGCGCGAAGGCGAGAAGCACTTTCTCGTCACGCCGGTGGAGAAGGTCGGCATCCGCGTCGACGATGCGCCGTTCATGGCGGTCGAGATGCTGAAGGACGGCGAGAACGACCATCGCGTGCTCCGCTTCCGCACCAATGTCGACGACTGGGTCACCTGCGACGCCGCACACCGGCTGCGCTTCGAGCAGGCCGGGGACGGCGGGCTGACTCCTTATCTGCACGTGCGCGCCGATCTCTGGGCCAAGGTCACCCGCGCGCTCTATTACGATCTGGTTGACATGGGCGAGGAGCGGATGGTCGATGGCCAGCCGATGTTCGGCGTCGAGTCGGCCGGCGAATTCTTCGCCATGRCCGACGCGGAGCAGGTGAGGGCCGCGCTTTGAACAAGCCTATTCCGAGGAACGAGCCCGTCGCGGTCGGTGCGGCCGATTTCTTCGCCCGCTCCAGGGCGCGGCTCGGCTTCGACGTTCCGCCCGGCCTGTACGATCCGAACATCGTTCCGGCCTCGGGCGATCCCGGTACCGACAAGATGCTTGAGATCGTCGCGCGCGAGCGGCCGGTGCGGCCGGCAGCGGTGCTGATCGCGGTGGTCGACCATCCCGAGCCGACCGTCCTCTTGACGCAGCGTTCGGCGCATCTGAATGACCATGCCGGCCAGATCGCCTTTCCCGGCGGCAAGATCGATGCGACCGACAGGTCCCCGCTCGATGCGGCGCTGCGCGAGGCCGAGGAGGAGGTCGGCCTGTCCAGAGACTTCGTCGAGCCGATCGGCTATCTCGATCTCTACGGCACCGCCTTCGGCTTCCGTATCCTGCCGACCGTTGCCAGGGTGCGGCCTGGGTTTGAGCTGACGATCAACCATTCCGAGGTTGATGATGCGTTCGAAGTGCCGCTATCCTTCCTGATGAACCCGGTGAACCATCAGGTGCACAGCAAGGAATTCCGCGGCATGGAGCGGTTCTACTACGCCATGCCGTTCGCGGAACGCTACATCTGGGGTGCGACGGCCGGAATGCTGCGTGTGCTTTATGAGCGGATCTATTCATCATGATCCGGCCGGTTTTGACCGAGATCGGAATTTTCCTCGTCCCCTTTGTCGTCTATGCGCTGTTCCTGGCCGCCACCCGTTCCGGACTGTTCGTGCAATCGTCCTGGCCGATCACCATCGTCGCGCGCCTTGCCCTGGTGGCGCTCGTCCTGGTGATCGCAGGGCTGATCGGGTTTGCGCATTTCTCCGGCGCCGCGCCGGATTCGACGTACATTCCTGCCC
>NZ_JBFULT010000623.1:0-4170 GCF_054049755.1 Bradyrhizobium sp. P5_C11_2 | reverse complement strand
CGAGATAGCCGCTGTCGACGCCGAGATCGCCGCCGGCGACCTTCAGCATGGCGTCGCGGATCCGGTGCAGCGGCGTGATCACGCGGCGGCTGACGGCCATCATCGCCGCGCCGGTCAGGAGGATCGCGGCGGCGAGCAGCGCCGTATTGACGATCAGCGACTGCACTGCTGTCGCGCGCTGGGTCGCGGAGTGATCCTTGGCCGCGTCGAGCGCGGCGTCGGCGAGCTTGATCGCGCTCGCCATGCGGCCGACCGAATAAGGGCTCCACTGGTTGGCGGTCATTGACGGTTTCTCGCCCTTGGCGACCGCGGCGATGATGCCGTCGCGCGTGGTGGCGTATTGTGGGTCGAAATAGACGGCCTTGGCGTTCGCCATGGCCGCAGCGAGCGCCGGCGGCAATTGCATGCCCACCGTGGCGAGCTCGATCGCATTCCAGGCCGTATCGGTGCCGCCGACGAACTTCGTATAGGCGAGCTGAAGCTCAGGCGTGATCTTGCCGGTGCCGAGCGCATTGCCGACGATCAGCGAGGACTCGCCGGCGCTCAGGCGCAAGAGCCAGGCCATCTGCTTGAGCATCAGGAGCTGGTCGATGACCGGGTCCTGATGATTGACACTCGCGCTGAGCATCGGCGAGAGTTTTTCGAGGATCGCCATCAGCCCGTCCTCGGCGTCGGTATATTCCTTGGCGAGTGCTGCGCGGCGCGAAGCCTTGGGCTTGGCGACTTCGGTCCAGAATTCCGCCTGCTTCTCAAGCAACACCTTGTTCAGCCGGCCGAGGTCCGACACCATCGTCTCGCCCTGCGGCAAGTCGATGGAGGGAAGAATCTCGGTGGCGCGCGCCAGCGCCGGCATCAGGATGTCGCGGATTCCGCGGATATATTTTTCGATGTCCTGGTCCACCTGGACATCCGAGGTGAGCTGGCGGCTGCTGGTCGAGCGGTCGGCACGGATGTTCGCCATCGCCTTGAACACTTCTGCCGATGCGGCCGAGACCGCAACGATCCGGTTGGCGGCTTGCAGCCGGCCCCATGAGCTCCATGCACTGATCGAGAATCCGATGACGACGACGAGCGCGGTGGACAGGATCACTGCCTTCAGCAGCGCAGAAACGGTCAAGCGGTTCAGCATCGGACACCCCGGTAGGCATTTTCGAAGTTCGTGGCCCCGAGACGGCAGCCCCCCACGAACTTCGAAGAATCAAAGGGATGCGCGCATATGCGCTTGCCGGAGGCAGGCGCCCGGCGCATTTGGCCCGAAAAGAGTAAAAACTTAGACAGTGGCCCTGCCGTAAAATTACGGGACGGTCGGGGACGGGTATCGGGCCGCGCTTGCCGACAGCGTTTGAGGCGTGCTGCTCCTCAACGTCGTCCTGGCGAAGGCCAGGACCCATTACCCCGAGTGCCAGTGTGGTGCGACGCTGACGGCCACCAGCCTGCCCATTGCAGAGTGCGGTGGTAATGGGTCCTGGCTTTCGCCAGGACGACATCGGGATGCGTGGCTCGCCGCGTGCCAATAAACCGAGGCTACGCCGCGCGGATCYTGCCGAGGAAGYCGSWGACCTSCYGGCCGAGCTGSYGGCTCTGGGTCTCCAGCAGCTCGGAGGCSTGCTTSACRTTCTCCGCGGCCGCCGCTGCGGCGTCCGCGTCGGCCTTGACGCCGGTGATGTTGTCCGAGACGTTCCTGGTGCCCTGCGCCGCATATTGCGTACTGCGGGTGATCTCCTGGGTTGCCGCACCCTGCTCCTGGACGGCGGCGGCAATCGCGGTCGCGACCTCGTTGACCTCGCCGATGATGCCGCCGATGGTCTGGATCGCGTCGATGGCCTCGCCGGCGACCTTCTGGATGTCGGCGATCTGCTCGGAGATTTCCTCCGTGGCCTTCGCCGTCTGGCTCGCCAGCGACTTCACCTCGGAGGCGACCACCGCGAAGCCGCGGCCGGCCTCGCCGGCGCGGGCTGCCTCGATGGTGGCGTTGAGCGCCAGCAGGTTGGTCTGCTGTGCGATGGTGTTGATCAGGCCGACCACCTCGCCGATGCGTCCTGCGGACTTCGCCAGCCCCTGAACGGTGCCGTCGGTCTCGCTCGCTTGCGTGACGGCGCGGCCGGCGATGCCCGCGGCATGCGCGGCCTGCTGGCTGATGTCGTTGATCGAGGCGCTGAGCTCCTCTGCGGCGGCCGCGACGCTGTCGACGCTCATGGAGGCGTCGTTCGAGGCCTTGCCGGCGACCTGGACACGGTCGTTGGTCTGCCGCGACACCGCGGAGAGATCGCCCGAGGTCTTGCGCATCGCGCCTGAGGCTTCGCTCAATTCGCCCAGCGTCTTGCGCACCGCGCCCTCGAATTCGCCGACATAGGCCTCGATCGCGCTCTGGCGCGCGATGGCGCCCGCATTGCGCTCGCGCTCGTGCTCTTCGATCTTGAGCTTGTCGGTCGCCTGCTGCTTGAAGGTCTCGAGCGCGCCGGCGAGCGCGCCGATCTCGTCTTTCCGGTCGAGATAGCCGCTGTCGACGCCGAGATCGCCGCCGGCGACCTTCAGCATGGCGTCACGGATGGTGTTGAGGGGCTGGATGACGCGGCGGCTGACCAGCATGATGGCGCCAATGGCGAGGCCGATGGCGAGCGTCAGCAGCGCGAGCTGCACGATCAGCGCGCGCTGCGCGCCACTGCGCTGCTCCAGCGTATGCGTCCTGGCGGCATCGAGGGCGGCTTCCGCCACCGCGACCGCGCTTGCCATGCGGCCTACCGTGACCGGGCTCCACTGGTTCGCGGTCATCTCGGGCTTCTCGCCCTTGACCAGCGTGTCCGCAAGGCGGTCACGCAAGGCCAGATATTGCGGCTCGAAATAGGCGGTCTTGATGGCCGCCATGGCGGAGGTGAGCGCCGGCGGCAGCTGCATGCCCGAGGTCGACAGTTCCAGCGCCTTCCACATCGCGGTCGTGCCGCCGACATATTGGGTATAGGCGTAGCGGCCTTCCGGCGTGATCTTGCCGGCGGCAAGCCCGGTCGAGACGATCAGCGAGGCCTCGCCCGCGGTGTTGCGGAGCAGCCAGGCGTTCTGCTTGATCGACAGCAGCTGGTCGATCACGGCATCCTGGTGGTTGACGGTGGCGGCCAGGACGTTCGAGAGCTTGTCGAGCGTCTCGAGCAGGCCCTGCGTCGTCTCCATGTATTCCTTCGGCAAGCCGGCACGGCGCTGGTCCTTCGGCTTCGCCACCTCCTCCCAGAACTGCTTCTGCTCTTCCGACAGCAGCTTGTAGAGGCGCGCGAGCTCCGGAACCAGCGTGCCCGATTGCGGGAAGTCCATGGTCGGCAGCAGGTCGAGCGCACGGGCCATCGCCGGCATCTGGGCGTCGCGCAGCGCGCGCAGATATTTCTCGATCTCCGGGTCCATCGGCTCGGTCGCATTCAGCAGCCGCGTCGTGGTCGAGCGGTCGGTGCGCAGATTGTGCATCGCCTTGAACAGGTCCGCGGAGGCGTCCGCGATCTGCGAGATGCGGCTGGCGGTCTTGAGGCGGTCCCAGGATTCGTAGGCGGTGAGCGAGAGCGCGATCACCACGCAGACCGACGTGATCGCGATCACCGCCTTCAGCAGCGCGGATACGGTCAGACGATTCAGCATCGAAGCCCCCAATTGCAAATTTCAAAAGTCGTCAGGGCGCCCCAGGCAACAACGAAAACAGGGAGGGGCGCGGCGTGGTCGGCAATCGCATGCCGCTGGCGGCGCACCCGCAAACGGTTTCCGCATCTGAGACGAAAAGGGTAAAGTTTTAGGCAGCCGGGAGGCTGGTAGAAGTACGCATTTACTAGAAGTTGCAATGAGTTGCCTGTGTGGAACCAGCGCGYGAGACAGGCGTTAGGACACTGTCAGCAATTTGCCTGAGGGGGCCTCGCGATGCTTGTCGGCGTACTCGTCACCTTTCTCGTCATCATTCTGGTGCTTTATCTCATCAACATGCTGCCGATGGACGGCCGCGCCAAGCAGATCGCGCGCGTCGTCGTGATCATCATTGGCGTCGTGTCGCTGCTGAAATATCTCACGGTGTTTTAGCGGGGCACGTGGTCGTAGCCCGGATGGAGCGAAGCGAAATCCGGGATCTTGCCCCAAGCCATGTCTGTCCCGGATTGCGCGGAGCCTGTCATCGGGCGGCGCTTCGCGCCGACCCGTTGGCTC
>NZ_JBFULT010000622.1:0-4213 GCF_054049755.1 Bradyrhizobium sp. P5_C11_2 | reverse complement strand
GCGCAAGACGGCGGCAACGACACCCGGTGGCGTCGGCGGCATCGCCAGCCGCATGCTCCAGGAGCGCGGCGTGATCTCGCGCAACATGCTGGATGCCATCGCCATCTGCCCGCCGCTGATCGTCACCAAGGGCCAGATCGACGAACTGGTCGCCGCGATCTCGGGCGTGCTGGAGGACATGAAGGGCGACGTGGCCAAGCTGACGCCGGCGTAAGCCGGACTGTCATTGCGAGCGGAGCAGTCCGCCACAACTTCGGTGTCGTCCTGGCGAAAGCCAGGACCCATACCGCGTGATCTATCGATTGAGCGTGGTAGGAGTACCGAACGGCGAGTCTTCGCCAAATTCCTCCCAAGGGTAATGGGTCCTGGCTTTCGCCAGGACGACCGCGGGGAAGGATCTGGCCCCCTACGCCCGCTGCACCCCGATCACCCGGCCTTTTTCGATCGCCAGCGCCAGCTCGCCGCGCTTGAGTTTCAGGGCGGCGTCGCCGAACAGCTCGCGGCGCCAGCCGCGTAGCGCCGGCACGTCGGCCTCGTCGTCGGCTGCGATCTCTTCGAGATCGTCGACGGTCGCGATCACCTTGCTGGCGACCGCATGGCGTTCCGCCGTCATCCGCAGCAGCACCTTGAGCAGCTCGACGATGGCCGCGCCGTTGGAATTGTTGCGCGGCTTCTCCAGCTTCGGCAGCGTCGACAAGTCCCGCGCCAGCCCGCGCTCGACCGCGGCGATGATGTCCGCGCCCCATTTGGACTTCTCAAAGCCCTTCGGCACCGAGCGCAGATGCGCGAGCTTCTCGACCGTGTTCGGGGCGTGGGTCGCGATATCGCTGATGGCCTCGTCGCGCAGCACGCGGCCGCGCGGCACGTCGCGGCTCTGCGCCTCCTGCTCGCGCCAGGCCGCGACCTCCATCAGGACGGCGAGGTCCTTGGGCTTGCGCACCCGCGTCTTCAGCCGCTCCCAGGCGCGCTCGGGGTGGAAGTCGTAGGTCTTGGGCGAGGTCAGGACCTCCATCTCGATCGAGACCCATTCGCTGCGGCGCCGCTTCTTGAGGTCGGCGTCGAGCGCTGCGAAGACGTCGCGCAGATGGGTGACGTCGGATACCGCGTAGTGCATCTGCTCCTTGGTCAACGGCCGGCGCGACCAATCGGTGAAACGGTGGGTCTTGTCCGGCCGGTGGCCGGTGACCTTCTCGACCAGCTGGTCGTAGGCGATGCTGTCGCCATAGCCGAGCACCATGGCGGCGACCTGGGTGTCGAACACCGGGTGCGGGATGATGTTGGCCTGATGCCAGATGATCTCGATGTCCTGGCGGGCGGCGTGGAACACCTTCAGCACGCCCTCGTTGCCCATCAGCTCGAAGAACGGCTTGAGGTCGATGCCCTCGGCCAGGGTGTCGATGACGATCGCTTCCTCGGGGCTGGCCATCTGCACCACGCACAACAGCGGGTAATAGGTGGTTTCGCGCAGGAACTCGGTATCGACTGTAATGACGGGGTGCTTGGCCAACCGGCTGCAGGCAGCCGCGAGGTCAGCGGTGGTGGTAATCAAATCCATGAACGGCCCATGACACTTGATATCAGCCGTTCTGCCGAAAGCGCTGTGATGTCAAGGGGCTCTAAGCGAATTCGAGCCTTGCATCGGGCCGGAATCGCCTGTTTCCGACGAAATTCCTATTCGTAGCGGACCCGGTTCGAGGATTTGCGGGCGCAAGGCAGCGCCACCACGACTACGCACATGGCGACCAGCGCCAGTCCCAGGAACTCGAAAACCAACAGATCCACGGCAAAATCCCCCCGAAAGACCGTTAGACTTGTCGGGCGTGCGTTGAGGGTCTGTTAATTCTCGTGGTTACCGGCCGCACGGCAGGCGGAATGGTGGACGCCGGGTTAACGGGGGCTGGGCTCCGCCATCACGTCATCAGCTTCGGCAAGGCGGCAGCGAGGCTGTCCACAGCCGCGCGAACTTTCGGCGGCATCCGGGGCGAACGCGGCCACAGCGCGTGGCAGTCGTAGAGGAATTCGGGCTGCCCCGCGAAGAGACCGACCAGCGCTCCGGCGTTGAGGCGTTCGCGGACCAGCCAGTAGGGCAGCCAGGCCAATCCCATGCCCTGCGCGGCGGCATCGGCGATTGCCTCCAAATCATCGAGCCTCAGCCTGCCAGTCGGCATGATCTCGCGCGGCGGCTGGTCTGCTTGCGGAAACAGCCACGGCCGGACACGCCCGGAGCGGCGATAGATGATCGCCTGGTGCGCGGCGAGATCGTCGATCGATTTCGGCTTGCCGTTGGCGCGCAGATACGACCGCGCGCCGCACACCACCATGCGCTGGCTTGCGATGCGCCGCGCGATCAGGCCGGATTGGTCGTCGAGGTCACCGGTCCGGATCGCAAGGTCATAGCCGGCCTCGACGATGTTCGCGATCGGATCGCCGAAGGAGAGATCGAGCTCCAGACGCGGATATTTCCGTGCGAGCTTCATCAGCAAGGGAGCGACGCAGTGCCGTCCCAGCAGAGCAGGCATGGTGACGCGCAGCCTGCCGCGCGGCTCTGACAGCTCGTCGGCAATGACGGCGTCAGCGGCGTCGGCCTCGCTGAGCACGGCTCGGCAGCGCTCGTAATAGGCCTGTCCGGCCTCGGTCAGGCTCTGACGCCGCGTGGTGCGGTTGAGGAGGCGGACGCCGAGGCGCTCCTCGAGGAAACGCACATGCTTGCCGACCATCGGCCCCGACATCTCGAAGGCGTCGGCCGCGGCCGCGAACGAGCCGAGATCGACGGCCTTGACGAACACGGCCATGCTGGTCAGGCGGTCCATCATTAAAAACTCCTGGTTTCGACTGTTCGCTCGCCTCGGCGATTTATCCGCTTCTCCGGGATCGGCATAGCTCCATTCAGTTCAATTGTTTTGGAGTTTTCCATGACGCGCGTCGTTCGTTTCCATAGATATGGCGGTCCCGAAGTGCTGCGCATCGAGACCATCGACGTCGCACCGCCGGGAAGGGGCGAGGTGCAGATCCGGGTCAAGGCGCTCGGCCTCAACCGTGCGGAAGCCCTGTTGAGGAGGGGCACCTATATCGAGGCCGCGATATTTCCCTCCGGCCTGGGTCTTGAGGCTGCCGGCATCGTCGAGGCGATCGGCGAAGACGTGGGCGGCTTTTCGCCGGGCGAGGCCGTCAGCATCGTGCCGCCGCTGTCGATGGTGCGATGGCCGGCCTATGCCGAGCTCGCGGCGTTTCCGGCCGAGCTCGTCGTGAAGCATCCGCCCGAGCTTGGCTTCGAGGTGGCGGCCGCATTTTGGATGCAATATCTGACGGCCTACGGGGCACTGGTCGATATCGCCGGACTTCGGCGAGGAGACGTCGTCGCCATCACGGCGGCATCGAGCAGCGTCGGGCTTGCGGCGATTCAGATCGCAAACCGGATTGGCGCTGTTCCTGTCGCCCTGACGCGGACCTCGACCAAGCGGCGCGCATTGCTCGATGCTGGTGCCGCCCACGTCATCGCCTCGGATGAAGAGGACATCCGAGCGCGGCTGGCGGAGATCGCCGGTTCAAGCGGTGTCCGCGTGGTGCTTGAAGCAGTTGGCGGACCGGTGTTCGAGCCGCTGACCGCGGCGATGTCGCCGGGCGGCATCCTGATCGAATATGGCGGGTTGAGCCCCGAGCCGACCCCGTTTCCGCTCGTCAACGTGCTCACCAAGAGCCTGACGCTGCGCGGCTACCTCGTGCACGAGATCATCCGCGATCCCGCGCGCCTTGCGAAGGCAAAGGCCTTCATTCTCGACGGGCTGTCGGACGGCACGTTGAAGCCGGTCATCGCCAGGACATTCCGGTTTGACGACATCGTCGAGGCGCATCGCTTCCTGGAGTCGAACACACAATTCGGCAAGATCGTGGTGACGATCTGAGTAACCCGTAGGGTGGGTTAGCCCTGCGACTGCGCGAAGCCCAGTTCGCTCGGCGTAACCCACCACTGTCCATATCCGCGGAGGCAGAAGCGGTGGATTACGCCCGCGGATGCGCTTCGCGCAGCCGCGGGCTAATCCACCCTACAAGGCTTCCTTACGGCAGCTTCAGCGAGGTCTCCGCATTGTATGGCTTGAGCAGCTCGTCGGCGGCCTTCTGGGCGGCGGCGAGGGCCTCCTTCGGCTGCTTCTTGCCGTTGAGGACCAGCATGACCTCGTCCTCCAGTGTCTTGCGCACCGGCACGGTCTTGTAG
>NZ_JBFULT010000621.1:0-4230 GCF_054049755.1 Bradyrhizobium sp. P5_C11_2 | reverse complement strand
GTGCGCAATTGCGCACCTGAGAATCTCGAGATTCCGGGTTCGCCCTTCGGGCGCCCCGGAATGACGCCATTTGCCCCTTTGCCTTGATTCCCAACCCCGCCGTCGATACGGTCCCGCGCGATTCAAAACCCCCCGCGAGAGCCCGATCTGACGATGGACGCCTCATTGCCCGCCCATATGCGCCCGGAACGCTCGTTCCAGGGCTTCATCCTCGCGCTCCAGCGGTTCTGGGCCGAGCAGGGCTGCGTGATCCTGCAGCCCTACGACATGGAGATGGGCGCGGGTACTTTCCATCCGGCGACCACCCTTCGCGCGCTCGGGCCAAAACCCTGGAACGCGGCCTATGTGCAGCCCTCGCGCCGGCCCAAGGACGGCCGCTACGGCGAGAACCCGAACCGGATGCAGCACTATTACCAGTTCCAGGTGATCATGAAGCCGTCGCCGCCGAACCTTCAGGAGCTGTACCTGAAGTCGCTCGCCGCCATCGGCATCGATTCCGCCGTGCACGACATCCGCTTCGTCGAGGACGACTGGGAGAGCCCGACGCTGGGCGCCTGGGGCTTGGGATGGGAGTGCTGGTGCGACGGCATGGAAGTCAGCCAGTTCACCTATTTCCAGCAGGTCGCCGGCTTCGAATGCGCGCCGGTCGCGGGCGAGCTCACCTACGGGCTCGAGCGCCTCGCGATGTATGTGCAGGGCGTCGACCGCGTCTACGACCTCAATTTCAACGGCCGCGACGGCGACGCCAAGGTCACCTATGGCGACGTCTTCCTCCAGGCCGAGCGGGAGTACTCGAAGCACAACTTCGAAGTTGCCGACACCGCGATGTTGTTCGAGCAGTTCAAGATGGCTGAAGCGGCCTGCAGAAAATATCTCGATGCGGGCTGGAAGGACGGCAAGCGCGAGGCGCATCTGATGGCGCTGCCCGCCTATGACCAGTGCATCAAGGCGAGCCACGTCTTCAACCTGCTCGATGCCCGCGGCGTGATCTCCGTGACCGAGCGGCAGAGCTACATTCTTCGCGTGCGCGAGCTGGCAAAGGCCTGCGGCGAGGCGTGGATACATACTGAAGCGGGCGGAGCGGCCTGATGCCCGAATTGTTGCTGGAACTGTTCTCGGAAGAAATCCCCGCGCGCATGCAGGCCAAGGCGGCCGACGATCTGCGCCGCATGGTCACCGACAAGCTCGTCGCCGAAGGCCTCGTCTACGAAGGCGCAAAGGCGTTCGCGACGCCGCGCCGCCTCGCGCTCACCGTGCACGGAATCCCTGCGCGTCAGCCCGACCTGAAGACCGAACGGCGCGGACCGAAAATGGGCGCGCCAGAGGCGGCCGTGCAGGGCTTTCTGAAAGCGACAGGTCTGGCATCGCTCGACGAAGCCAAGATCCAGCGCGACCCGAAGGGCGACTTCTACATCGCGCTGATCGAGAAGCCCGGGCGCCCGGCGATCGACGTGCTGGCCGAGATTCTGCCGGTGATCATCCGCACCTTCCCCTGGCCGAAATCGATGCGCTGGGGCGCGCGCTCGGGAAAACCGGGATCGCTGAGCTGGGTGCGTCCGCTGCATGCGATCACCGCAACCTTCGGACTTGAAACCGAAGAGCCCGATGTCGTGACATTCTCGGTGGATGGCATCGAGACCGGCCAGACCACCTATGGCCATCGCTTCATGGCGCCGGCCGCGATCCAGGTGCGCCGCTTCGAGGATTACGAGGCCAAGCTGAAGGCCGCCAAAGTCATTCTCGATCCGCAGGCGCGCAAGGACATCATCCTCGCCGACGCCAAGGAGCTGGCGTTCGCGCAAGGCCTCGAGCTGGTCGAGGATCAGGTGCTGCTGGATGAGGTCTCAGGCCTCGTCGAATGGCCGGTCGTCATGATGGGATCGTTCGAGAAGGAATATCTCGCGATCCCCGAAGAGGTGATCCGCGCCACCATCCGCAACAACCAGAAGTGCTTCGTCGTCAGGGATGCCAAGACGGGCAAGCTGACCAACAAGTTCGTCCTCACCGCCAATATCGAGGCGCCCGACGGCGGCAAGACCATCGTCGCCGGCAACGAACGCGTCATCCGCCCACGGCTGTCGGATGCGAAGTTCTTCTACGAGACCGATCTGAAGACCAAGCTGGAAGACCGGCTGCCGAAGTTCGAGCAGATCGTGTTCCACGAGAAGCTCGGCACACAGGCCGAGCGCATCAAGCGCATCGAACGCTTGGCCGCCGAGATCGCGCCGCTGGTCGGCGCCGACGTCGCCAAGACGACCCGCGCCGCGCATCTGGCGAAGGCGGATTTGCTGACCGAAGTCGTCGGCGAATTCCCTGAGGTGCAGGGCCTGATGGGCAAGTATTACGCGCTGGCGCAGGGCGAGGATGCCTCTGTCGCAGCTGCTTGCGAGGAGCACTACAAGCCGCAGGGCCCCGCAGATCGCGTGCCGACCGATCCGGTCAGCGTTGCGGTGGCGCTTGCCGACAAGATCGATACGCTCGTCGGCTTCTGGGCGATCGACGAGAAGCCGACGGGATCGAAGGACCCGTATGCGCTGCGTCGCGCGGCGCTGGGTGTGATCAGGTTGATCACCGAGAACGCGCTGCGGTTTTCGATCTTGAAGAACGCTTGGTCGGCAATGTCCGGATTTCCAAGCAAGGCGATCGCAGTTGATGGCGCAAAACTTCCGAGTGATCTGCTTGCCTTCTTCGCCGACCGCCTCAAGGTCCAGCTCCGCGAGCAGGGCGCGCGTCACGATCTCGTCGACGCCGTGTTCGCGCTCGGTGGCCAGGACGACCTGCTGATGATTGTCCGCCGCGTCGAGGCGCTCGGCAAATTCCTCGAGTCTGACGACGGCAAGAATTTGCTCGCCGGCATCAAGCGCGCCAGCAACATCCTCGGCATCGAGGAGAAAAAAGACAAGCGCACGTTCGACGGCGCACCCGATGCTGCGCTCTATAGCCTCGGCGAGGAGAAGGCGCTGGCGAAGGCGATTGGCGAAGTGCAGGCAGAAGCCAGCGCCGCCGTCGCCAAGGAAGATTTTGCTGCCGCCATGAGCGCGATGGCAAAACTGCGTCCGCCGGTCGATGCGTTCTTCGACAAGGTCCGCGTCAACGATGATGATCCAAAGGTGCGCGAAAACCGCCTCAAGCTGCTCAACGAAATCCGCAGCGCCACGCGCGCGGTGGCGGATTTTTCCAAGATCCAGGATTGATCTCGTGCCCCGGACGCAGCGCAGCGCGCCGCCTCTTCGCGGCGTGATGCGCTGCTGAGCCGGGGCCCATGCCGCCGCGTGCTCGTAGCTTCTGGGTCCCGGGTCGCGCTTCGCTTGCCCGGGACACGAGAGAAAAAAGCCCCACCCGGTGGGGGAAGACCGGGCAGGGCCTGATGTCCGCTACTACGCGATGCGCGCCAAGCCTGAATCGGCGCGCCGGACATCGAGTTGAACTGATTTAGTCGAGCACCTCGACAATGCGCCGCGAGCGCGGCTCGACCAGCACGGTCTCGCCGTTCACGACGGTGTAGCGATAGGTCGTCGCGCCGAAACGTTGCGGCACGTCATAATAAGTGATGCCGGCTTCGGGTAAGGTGGCACCGACCACGACGCGATCCGGGACAGTGAAGGCTGGAACGCGCTCCTGGACGACATATTGACGAAACGCCGGCCGCTGTTCGACCGCGATGGACGGGCCGCCATCGACCACGACGGGCGCGCGCCCAACCGTGACGCTGGATTGCGCAGACGCTGCGATCGGCGTCCCGAGCGCAACGCCAAGCGCTGTGAGGGCGAGAATCCTGTTCCGCATGGGCAACTCCTTCGAAGTGATTTCAGCCGGCGCCAGTGGCGCGACCGGTTGCCAATGCATGCGACTTGGCAATGTTCCGGGAAAAGCGCAGCCACATTCGCGGCAATTTCGGGCAGTTTTCGCGAAGCGCGGAACCCGCGCGCGCCCTCACGCGTCTCTACCCGCGGAACCGGGTCCGCTATGATCCGCCCGCGATTCGCCTTTGCTCTACCCAAGCCTGGAAAAACAGTTCATGCACATCACCGTCGCCCACATTTCGCCGATCCTGTCGCTGCTTGCGGGCGTGCTCATCCTGATCATGCCGCGCCTCCTCAACCTGATCGTCGCGATCTTTCTCATCATAAATGGTGCGATCGGGCTCGGATTGTTGAAGTGGCTCCATCTCTAGGCCTTCATTTTCCGGAACTCTTCGACTTGCGCGACCCTGCCCAAAGTGGTGTAAGG
>NZ_JBFULT010000620.1:0-4231 GCF_054049755.1 Bradyrhizobium sp. P5_C11_2 | reverse complement strand
GGCGTTCGCCGACCGGGATGTTCGGATGTTTCGAGGCGGTCACCTCGCCAAAGCCCCACACCGGAATGTTGCCGAAACCGTGTGGCGCGGGAAAGAGCTGCCAGTATTTCAGCTCGTCGCCGAGCACCGCATAGGTGATGTTGTTGGCGGTGAAGGCGAAGCGGTCGACCTTCACCAGCAGGGCGTCGGGCGGCAGTGCATCCGCATCGGGAAGCCCGGTCGCGATCACCTTGCACTGCTCGAAATCATCTCGCGCAACGATGAAGTCGGTCGATGTCATGGCTGTGATCCCGGCTCTGTTCGCCGGCATCTCATCATGCACCGATGATGCTTTTGCAACAGCAACATAGTTTAAAACGTTGTTCGGCCGGTTCAGGCCGTCAGCACGCCCTCCCGTTTCTTGACGGCGCGATAATAGCTCCACCACAGATGTGCGGCGGCGCCGCGCAGGGGACGCCAGGGCTCGGCGAGTGGCGCCATCTGCTTCTCCGTTGGCCGGGCCGGAAGGCCGAGGCCGATCTTGATGCCCTCTTGCACGGCGAGGTCGCCGGCCGGCCAGGCATCGCCATGGCCGAGGCAGAACAAGAGATAGACGTCCGCGGTCCAGGGCCCGATGCCGGGCAGCGAGATCAGTGTGTGATGGGCGGCGTCGGCATCCTCGTCGGCGAGCACCTCGAGGTTCAACCGCTGCGCGGCAATCTCGCGCGCGAGATGTTTCAGCGTCTTGATCTTGGCTGCGGACAGGCCAAGCCGCCCCAGCCGGTCGGTGCGGGCGCGGCGCACGGCGTCATGATCGAACGGGTCGAAGGCGGCGGACAGCCGCCCCCAGATCGCCGCCGCGCTCGCGGTCGAGAGCTGCTGCCCGCAGACGATATGTGCAAGCCCCGTAAAGCCGGGCTCGCGCCGCCGCAAGGCGGGCATGCCTGCAGTCGCAAGCACGGGTTTCAGGCGCGGGTCGCGCTTGACCAGCGCCTGGACGGCCTCTTCGAGATCGGACTGGGTTTCGAGGTGGATGGTCATTGTGGCTCAACTCGTCGTGCGCGGGCTTGACCCGCGCATCCATCTCCTATCGTAACAGAGTCCTGGAAGATGGATTGCCGGGTCAAGCCCGACAATGACAAGTCTTGCGAGAATCTATGCCACCCGTTTTCCGATTTGCCCCCAGCCCGAACGGCTACTTGCATCTCGGCCACGCCTATTCCGCGCTGCTGAACTTCGACCGCGCGCGCGAAGCCGGCGGGCGGTTGCTGCTGCGCATCGAGGACATCGATGCGACACGCTGCCGGCCGGAGTTCGAGACGGCGATCTGCGAGGATCTCGCCTGGCTCGGGATCGCCTGGGAGACGCCGGTGCGGCGGCAGTCCGAGCATCTCGCCGACTATCGCGCCGCGCTGGACCAGCTCTCGGCGCTCGGCCTCGTCTATCCCGCCTTCGAAAGCCGTGCCGAGATCGCAAGACTCGTGGCCGCGCGCGAGGCCGATGGGCCCTGGCCGCGCGATCCCGAMGGCGCGCCGCTTTATCCGGGCGATGCGAAATCGCTGGCCGCCGACGAGCGGGCGCGGCTGATCGGCACCGGCGCGCCTTACGCGCTGCGGCTCGACATGACGGCGGCCTGCCGCCGCATCGCCGGTCTGAGCTGGAACGAGCTCGGCGAGGGGCCCGCCGGCGAGCGCGGCATCCTCCCGGCGCGGCCCGAAGCCTGGGGCGACGTGATCCTGGCCCGGAAGGAGACGCCGACGAGCTACCATCTGTCCGTGGTGATCGACGATGCGCTCCAGGCCGTGAGCGTGGTGGTGCGGGGCCAGGATCTGTTTCACGCCACCGCGGTCCATCGCCTGCTCCAGGCGCTGCTCGGCCTGCCCGCGCCGGCCTATCGCCATCATGGGCTGATTCGGGACGGCGAGGGACGGAAGCTGTCGAAATCGACCCGTTCGACCGGGCTGCGAGAGTTGCGCGCTGCCGGCGCCACGCCCGCCGGCATCCGCCGGTTGGTGGGATTAGGTTAAGTTTCTCTGGGGGTTAGCAAAACGTCGCCGTGACTCATGGCATCCCGCCGTGCCATGCTCGCCTTGGTCCGGGGTTCGAAGGAAATACTTCGAAGGGGATTTATGGCGGCGAAAACGCGCTCAGCGCGCAGCACAAAGTCGTCCAGGCCACGGCCGCCTCGGAAGCGGTCCGGGGCAGCCGGCAAGGTTCGCAAGCGCGGCACCCGGGCCGTTGCGCCGGACGTGGTCCAGGCGGCGCTCGCCGCCTTTGCCCATGAGGTCCGCACCCCCCTGACCGGCATTCTGGCGATCAGCGACCTGCTCGCGACCTCCGATCTCGGCGAGCGGGAGCGGCGCTGGGCCGACACCATCAAGGCCGGCGCCGAACACCTTGCGAGCCTTGCCACCCTGTTCGTGGACGCCGCCCGGACAGGAAACGGTGGCAGCACGCTGCGGCAGGACCTGTTCGACCTGCGGGCGCTGGCCCGCAGCGCCGGCGATTCGCTTGCCGGGCGCGCCGCGGCCAAGGGCCTTCAGGCTCAGGTCGACATCTCCGACAAACTCCCCGGATTGGTGGTCGGTGATCCCGTCCGCCTGCGCGCCGCGCTGGAGAACCTGATCGACAACGCCGTGAAGTTCACCGACCAGGGCGGCGTGGCGCTCGCGGTCGCGCCCTGGCGTGCCGCCAAGAGCAAGGTCAAGGGAAAGGCCAAGGACAAGGCCAAGACCAAAGGCAGGGTCGGCGTCGCCTTCGCGGTGTCCGACAGCGGCATCGGCCTGACCATGGCCGAGATCCAGCGGCTGTTCCGCCCGTTCACCCAGGCCAATGTCACCATTGCCTCGCGCTTCGGCGGCGCCGGTCTGGGGCTATCCTCGGTGAAGCAACTGGCGCGCGCGATGGGCGGCGACATCACGGTGGCGCCGCGACTTGGCGGCGGCGCCACCTTCACGCTGACGGTGTCTCTGGATGCGGCGGCACCGGGCAAATCCCGCAAGTCGAAGGGCGAGAGCGAGGCCGATGCGCTGGCGGCGTTGCGCGTGCTCAGCGTCGAGGACAATCCGTTCGGCCGCGTCGTGCTCAACACCATCCTGACCGAGCTCGGCCATCATGCCGAATTCATCGGGCGCGGCGAGGACGCGGTGAACCGGCTGGCGCAGGGCGCCTTCGATGCGGTGCTGATGGACATGGTGCTGCCGGGCATCGACGGCGTCGAGGCCATCAGGCAAATCCGCAGCATGCCGACGCCGCTCGCTCAGATCCCCATCATCGGGGTCTCCGGCCGCGGCGAGGACGAGGCGGCCTCGCGCGAAGCCGGTGCCGATGCCTTCCTGATCAAGCCTGTGTCTCCGCGGGCTTTAGCGACTGCGCTGCTTGAAGCGAGACACCGTGAGGAAGCCGCGACTTGATGATCGCGGCGTTGAGCTCGCCGCCATAGACGAAGATCGCGGCGATGAAATACAGGAACACCAGCGCGATGATCACCGAGGCGAGCCCCGCATACATCGTCACGTAATTGTTGGCGAAGCGCGCCAGATATTGCCCGAACACGATGCCGGAGATCAGCGACGCCACGATCGTGAAGACGATGCCGGGCAGGATCTGGAGGAAGCTGYGCCGTCCCGCCGGCAGCCAGGCATGCAGGATGATCAGCGCCACCACCAGCGCGCCGATGGTGATGCCGTAGCGCAGCCAGGTGAGGATGCTTTCATTGGACTCGACGAACAGCGGAATGTGGCGCCGCGCCGCCTCGATGATCAGCGGTCCGAGCACGATCAGGAACGCCATGGCGAGCGCGGTGATGGCCGCGACCAGGGTGTAGCCGATCGATTCCAGCCGCAGCCAGTACCAGCGCCGCATCTCCACCACCGCATAGGCGCGGTTGAGCGCGACCCGCAGCGCCTCGACGCCGTTGGAGGCGAAATAGACCGACAGTACCGCGCCGATGGTCAGCACGCCGGTGCGGGTCGTGGTCAGCACGTCGTGGATTTCGCCGGAAAGCGAGTCGGCGACCTGTCTCGGCCAGACCTCGAGCAGGAGGCTCACCGCCTGATCGGCGAGTTCCTTGGAGCCGAAGAAGCCGGCGAGCGAGGTCAGCACGATCAGGAACGGGAACAGCGCCATCAGCGTCGACAGCGCGATGTGGCTTGCGATCGCCCAGCCGTCGTCGGCGAGGAACGTGTAGAACGCATCCATCGCGACGCCGTAGATGTAGCGGATTGCCTTCACAGCTTGCTCTGTACTGCTC
>NZ_JBFULT010000619.1:0-4233 GCF_054049755.1 Bradyrhizobium sp. P5_C11_2 | reverse complement strand
GCCCACGCCACCGATTTGTAGAAGGCCTCGATCGCGACGCGCTCGCCGCGGTTGGCGATGCCGGCCATCAGGTGCAGCCGCTTGACGCCGGTGGCCTTGGCGTAAGGTAGCGCGGTCTCGAGGCTCGCCTTGAGATCGGCAAAGCGCGCCGGCAACGCCGCAAAGCCCTTCTCGCCGGCATTCCAGTCGCCCGGCGGCAGGTTGAACAGCGCCTGGGTCAGGCCGTTGCGCTTGAGCCGCTCGCCGACCGCCTCAGCCGGATGCTCGTAGGGAAAGAGAAATTCGACCGCGGTGAAGCCGGCTGCCGCGGCGGCATCGAAGCGGTCGAGGAATGGCACCTCGGTGAACATCATCGAGAGGTTGGCGGCGAAACGGGGCATTGGAAATCCTCTTCTTACTTGTCGCCGGGGAGCTTGACGCCGGTGACCTGCGCATACATCCGCGCCACCGACGCATCGTCGTCGCGGCCCATGCCGGCAGCTGACGTCATCAGGAACATCTGGAGGGCGGCAGCCGAGACCGGCACCGGGAATCTGGCGCTGCGCGCCATGTCCTGGATGATGCCGAGGTCCTTGACGAAGATCTCGACCGCACTGCGCGGCGTGTAATCGCCGTCGAGCACGTGCGGCATGCGGTTCTCGAACATCCAGGAATTGCCGGCGGAGGCCGTGATCACCTCATAGACCTTGCGGATGTCGAGACCCTGCTTGGCCGCGAACGCGATCGCCTCCGAGGCGGCGGCGATGTGGACGCCGGCGAGCAACTGGTTGATCATCTTGAATGCGGCGCCTTGGCCGGCGGCATCGCCGAGCTCGTAGAGCTTGGCGGCCATGGCATCGAGTGCGGGCCGCGCTTTCGCAAAGGCCGCGGGACTGCCCGAGGCGAGGATCGTCAGCTCGCCTTGCGCTGCGCGCTGCGCTCCGCCGGAGATCGGCGCATCCAGATAATGCCGGCCGGTCGCCTCCAGCTGCTTGGCGAGACGCCGTGCCACGTCGGGATCCATGGTGGCCGACGACAGAAAGACGCTGTCCTTCGGCAGGGTCTCGGCGACGCCATCCTTGCCGAACAGGATCGTTTCGGTCTGCGCGGCGTTGACGACGACGCTGACGACGACGTCGGCACCCTTCGCCGCCTCGGCCGGGGTCATGGCGCCCGCACCGCCGTCCTTGACGAAGCGCGCCACCGCGTCAGCCGAGACGTCGCAGCCGGTGACGGCATGACCGGCGCGCTTCAGCGAGGTCGCCATGCCAAACCCCATCGAGCCGAGCCCGATGACGGCGATGCGCTGATTCTGTGACGTGGATGCGGACATGCAACTGACCCTTGCGAGCGTTTCCCGAATGGTCCGCCTTTGCGGCGGCTAGCTGAACCGAATAACACGGCTTGGCCGCGCTGCCAAAGCGTGAGACAAGCAGACATGATGGCCATGAGCAACGAAACACGGCTGCGTGACGATATCTGCCGCTTCGGACGCTCTTTGTTCGAGCGCGGGCTGACGCCGGGCTCCTCCGGCAATATCAGCGTCAAGGTGCACGATGGCGGATGGCTGGTGACGCCGACCAACGCCTCGCTCGGCTTCCTCGACCCGGCGCGGCTGTCGCGTCTGGACGACCAGGGACGGCTGATCTCAGGCGATGCGCCGACCAAGGAAGTTCCGCTGCACACCGCGCTCTACCAGACCCGCGGATCGGCCCGCGCGATCGTGCATCTGCACTCCACCCATTCGGTCGCGCTCTCGATGCTGCCCGAGATCGACCCGCGCGCCGCGCTGCCGCCAATGACGGCCTATTACCTGATGAAATGCGGCGCCACCGCGCTCGTGCCCTATTACCGCCCCGGCGACCCCGCGKTGGCGGATGCGATCAGGGGGCTGGCGGGGAGATATTCATCCGTGCTGCTCGCCAACCACGGCCCGGTGGTCGCCGGCGATACGCTGGAAGCCGCCGTGTTCGCGACCGAGGAGCTGGAGGAGACGGCGAAGCTGTATCTGCTGCTGCGCGGGTTGAACCCGAAATATCTGTCGCCGGAACAGGTGAAGGATCTGGTGAAGGTGTTCGGGGTGGCGCTGCCGGAGCATGGGCACGAGCATTGAGTCCCGTGCGGTCGAGGGTCGAGCGGGACCGCCCCGCCCAACGCTGTCATTCCCCGCGAAAGCGGGGAATCCAGTACGCCGCAGCTTCTCCGTATCCCACTGGCGTCTCGGAATACTGGATCGCCCGCCCCAGCGCGCAAGTGCGCACAAGGCGGGCGATGACACCTAGGGTGCCAAAAACGCTCGTGCCCGCACCACTCGAAGATCGTAGCCCGCCACACCCACCGCGGCCCATCCTGAGGCGCGCGAAGGGCGCGCACCTCAGGATGACGGCTGCGATTGTGGAGCGAGAAGATCGTAGCCCGCATGAGCGCAGCGACATGCGGGATCGGCGGTCCCGGATATCGCTTCGCTCATCCGGGCTACGAAAGGCGCCTACAGCCCGAGATACGCCTTGCGCACGTCCGGATTGCCCCTGATCTCGCTCGCTGCGCCCTGCATCAGCACGCGGCCGGTTTGCAGGATATAGGCGCGGTCGGCGATCTCGAGGCATTCGGCCATGCGCTGCTCGACGATCAGCACGGTCATGCCGGCGTCGCGGATGCGCAGTACCGCCTGGAAGATTTCGTCGACCAGCTTCGGCATGATGCCCTGCGAGGGCTCGTCGAGCATCAGGAGCCGCGGGCGCGTCATCAGCGCGCGGCCGATGGCGAGCATCTGCTGCTCGCCGCCGCTTAGCGTCTCGGCCCGCTGCTCCAAACGCTCCTGAAGACGCGGGAACAGCGTGAAGACGAGATCGAGCGGCTCTTCGCGATTCGCTTCGCCGCGGTACAGATAGCTGCCGAGACGCAGATTGTCGCGCACCGACAGACGCGGAAACAGCCGGCGGTTCTCCGGCACATAGGCGATGCCGGTGGCCGTGATGTGGTGCTGCGCCATGCCGTCGAGGCGCTTGCCATCGAAGGTCACGGTGCCCGAGCGCGGGCGCTCGGCGCCGGCGATGGATTTGAGCAGCGTCGACTTGCCCGCGCCATTGGCGCCGGCGACGCAGACGATCTCGCCCTTGGCGACTTCGATGCTGACCGCGGAGATCGCGACCAGGCCCTGATAGGCGGTCGTGACTTCATGCACCGACAGCATGACGATCTCCCAGATATGCGCTGATCACCTTGGGATCGCGGACGACCTCAGTGGGCTTGCCCTCGACCAGCACCTTGCCGAGGTCGAGCACGATGGCGCGGTCGACCAGCGGCATCACGATCTCCATGACGTGCTCGACCATCAGCACGGTAATGCCGGTATCGCGCACCTTGCGCACCAGCGCGACGCCGGTCTGCGCCTCGGTCGGCGTCAGACCAGTGAGGACTTCGTCGAGCAGCAACAATTTTGGCTCGGTCGCGAGCGCGCGCGCGACTTCGAGGCGGCGCTTCTCGGCCGGCACCAGATCGCTCGCGAGCACGTCGGCGCGCCCGGCAAGGCCGGTGAACTCCAGCACCTCGTGCGCCTTGCGGCGCGCTTCCCGCATCACGGTGTTGCGCACCAGAGCACCGACGATGACGTTGTCGATGACAGTCATGGTCTCAAAGCTCTTGACCACCTGGAAGGTGCGGCCGACGCCGCGCTGACAGCGCTCGGCCGCCGGCATGTGGGTGACATCCTCGCCGTCGAACCAGATCGAGCCTTGGGTCGGCGGCAGCACGCCGGCGATGAGATTGAACAGCGTCGACTTGCCGGCACCATTTGGACCGATCAGGCCGACGATCTCGCCGCGTCCGACCGAGATCGAGACATCGCTGTTGGCGACGAGGCCACCGAAGCGCTGCCAGACGCCGCGGGTTTCGAGGAGCGCGGTCATCGTGTGGCCCCCTTCGTCTTCGCACGCGAGAACAGGCTCACCAATCCCTGCGGCAGGGCCAGCGAGATCAGCACGATCAGCGTGCCGTAGACGATGAGGTCGACGCCGCGGCCGGAGCCGCCGATATAGGAGCGCGTCAGCTCCGTCATCGGGATCAGGATGGCAGCACCAAGCACAGGCCCCCAGAGGGTGCCGATGCCGCCGAGCACGGCCGGCAACGCCATCAGCAGCGAGAACTGGAAGCCCATGACGCTCTCAGGATCGATATAGGCGAGAAACTGCGCATAAAAGGCGCCGCCGATGGCAACGAGGAAGGCGGAGACGGCGGCCGCACCCATCTTGGAGT
>NZ_JBFULT010000618.1:0-4233 GCF_054049755.1 Bradyrhizobium sp. P5_C11_2 | reverse complement strand
TCGTCCGAGACCTCGCCGGCGACCGCCGGCGCGAACAGCTGCGCCTCGTCCACCACGACCAGCATCGGATACCAGTGGTCACGGTCGACGTCGAAGAGACCGCCGAGAAAGGCCGCCGCGCGCCGCATCTGGTTCTCGGCATCAAGCCCTTCGAGATTGAGCACGGTGGAGACGCGATGCAGCCGCGCGCGCTCGCCCGCGACCTGAAGGCCGCGCTCGGTGTGATCCTCGGCCTCGATCACGAGATGGCCGAAATGCTCCGCCAGCGTGACGAAATCGCCTTCGGGGTCGATGATGGCCTGCTGCACCCAGGGTGCGCTCTGTTCCAGCAGTCGCCGCAGCAGATGCGACTTGCCGGAGCCCGAATTGCCCTGCACCAGGAGACGGGTCGCMAAGAGCTCCTCGAGGTCTATGGCCGCCGCGGCGCCGGCCGTGGTCTGCCCCATCTCGATCGCAACCGTCATGTCCCCGACTCAAGTCCCCTTCATTCGCGGACAGGGGCTTACCAACCCGACCGGGGCGCGTCGAGCGGCATGGGACGAATCATGCMGTGTTGCCCACGGCGGCGTTCAGGCGTGATTCGACAATTCGAGAAGAGCGGGTCGATAGGGCGGGTAAGGGTCGTCGTCCGCGTCATCGGGGATCGCGCAGGACCCGAATTCCTGCCTGATCCGCTCGATCTCGGCGATGCGCTCGTGCAGCCGTTGCAAGTGCTCCTGCGACTTTGCCTTCCAGAACCGGAAGGTGTCGGCCGCAACCGGCAGGAACGCCGTTCCGAACGGTGTCGGATCGGGGACGATGGTCCGTCCGAGCATCAGGAACCGATCGGCGCCGGAGACGACGAGGGTTGCGTAACCGCGGTTTCCGATTCGCCTGATGCCGTTCAGCGACCATTCGGCGAGCTTGCTGAAATACGGCTCCTCGCGCCAGCGGTCGGGACAATCGTCATCGACCGTCACGTTGACGGCATCCTGGCTGAAATGCACCACGATGCCCGATTTCTCGGGAAACCAGTCGTCGTCGAGATGGCCCTGGAGCCAGGCGCAGACGAAAGATCGGCACATCTGGGGACGGCGTTCATAGATGGTGCATCCCGTGCCGGCCTGCCAATGCTTGCAGAGCTGGTTCACCGGCTTTTCGACGTCGGCCACCTCGAGGATATCGCAGCAGGCGTTGCACGATCCGCACTGCCGTGCCGGTCGCGCCGTCTTCGGCAGACCTGTGGCCTTGAAGCCCTGGCCATCGCGAACCAGCAGCTTCTGCTTCTCCAGCGCATTCAAGGCGCGCTCGATCTTGAGCCGGGACAGTCCCGTAGCGTCGATCACGCCCTTTATCGTCGTCGCGCCTGCCTCGACGGCGCGGACGACGCTCAACATCGCCTGATCCATTTTGTTGTTCTTGGTCTTCTGGTCCGGTTCCATCGGCCGGGCATCGCGACCAGCGCCGAACGAGCGATCGGCGAACGGTTTGCGGACACCTAACTGAGAAAGCTATGTTGCTCATCTCTCCGTTCGCCAGACAAGAAGCCGCGCCCGTCGCGCGCGCATGCAACGTTTGCGCAAATGAAGGATCACACGTGAGGCGCGAGAGATCATTCGCACGCGCAGCGCGGAGCAATTCGCCTCATTTCAGGTGGAAACAACTCATTTTGACGGCGCGTCGCGTGGAAACACGACGAGCAGCATGCATCAGTCTCACGCAGGTGTGATGTTTGCGGTTGAGCGCAGGCGCAATGCACGGGCGACACGATTGCGTGATCTGGGACATGCAGCGCCGAGTTGATTTTGCGCCACACGCGGAACCGTGCGCTGGACTGCTTTGGTGAGGACAGTTCGACACGCGCACCGGCGCGGTCACGCTCGTCGCCGTGACCGGCATGATTTGGCTTCAACCATTCCTGAGCGCGTGAGCGCCGACGCTTCGCCGGCCGACCGCGAGAGAAGGCGCGGCGCTGTTACTGCGCGCCGGATCCGCCCTGCACGATCTTCTCGTTCAGCTTCTGATCCACGGTCTCGACCGTGCGGTCGATCTCGGCATTCGGCGCGCCGAGCTGATGCGAGATCAGCTTGACCAGGAGGTCGACGCGCTCGATGAAGGGGGCGCCGCTTGCGACCGCGCGCGCCGCCGATGACGGCTTGAGCAGGCTTTCGGCGGCCTTGGCGTATTTCGCGAACGGCACCTGGTCCTGCGGATCGGCGCCGAGCCGGCGGGCGATGGCGTCGACATGGTCGTAAATCGTCTGCGAGCGCCTGAGATCGCCGTGCACCGCGTCGCGAATCGACTGCGGCTCGTGCGGCGTGATGCAGCGGTAGTTGCCGGTCAGCAGCATCGACCATTTCGCCAGCGGCACGAACAGCGAATCGAACACCTTCAGCTTCACCGGCACGTCGTGGCCGTCGAGCGTCACCGCGTCGATGTCGGCCTCGAGCTCGCGCAGCACCTTGTTGTGCTTGTCGTCGGCGAAGGCCGACGCCTTGAAGTTCGTGGGCAGGCCGACATGCAGCACGTTGGCGGCCTCTTCCGGCGGACGAAACGCCTGCGGGTCGGGCGAGCACAGCGTCACCAGCCCCGGCTCGAACCGCTCCCACACCTGCGCATTGGTGTAGGCCTCCTCGAGATCCATGTCCGCGAGCGACGGAATCCGCTTCAGATACGGCAGTGGCGGTATGTTCATGATCGACAGACACGGCAGCTTCGCCGCGGCGATCCTGACCATGAGAACGCGGACCGTGTGGTTGGTGTATTGCGGCTCCTGCATCGCAAGGCCGACCATGTCGTAACGGGAGACGTCGACATCGGCGGGCGTCACCGCGTCGAGCTTGCCGGGCAGGTCGCGCGAGAAGATCGCGCGATGCACCGCCTCGTCGCGCAACTTGATGCGCACCTCGGTACCGTCGCGATTGATCAGCTCCGCGGTCTTGGCGCGGCAGACCAGGGTGACGTTATGCCCGGCCATCAGCAGCTTCGTGCCCAGCAGGGAGCCGTAGGAAGCACCGAGAATCAATATGTTACGCGCCATGTTTCGTCCCGTGGAAATGTCATGTGATTTTTTGCGCCCGGCCGTGGGCCCGAGGGCGGGTTGGCGGCATCTAAAGCGAAGTGCCCGGCGATGGCAACTGGGATAATGCATACAAGGCAACGCCGGTATTTCCCGTAGCCCGGATGGAGCGCAGCGTAATCCGGGGCCGCTCCTTCCGCGCGGCGCCGCTCCCGGATTGCGCTGCGCTCCATCCAGGCTACGGGTGCCCGACGGGCAAAACACCCGCGAGGCTGTCAATCTCCTTGCGCAAAAATATTCCACTTTACCGAAATTCGGAAATGGCGTATGTATCGTCCATCCCGGCTTGACCTTGAGGGGCGATCTTGTGTCGTCATGTGTCGCGAGCTGGGCTTGCGGTGGACGCGGCAGCGTCGGCACGAAAAGGTGCGGGCAGGGCGGGTAGTCCCTGTGAGCCCGAAACCGCGTGCGGATGAGCGGCGCTGAAAGGTTCGTCTCGCCAGCATTCTTCCGGCAACGTCGACAACGCCGGGAGATAATGCGGCGAGCAAGCGGGCCGCGCGTACGGCAAAACCGTGTGGTCCTGGCCGTCGTTGCTACGGTCAAGCCTGTCGYGGAGRTGTTCGCGAGCCCAACCGGGCGGACGGCATCGTCAATTCGCGGGGCGAGGGAGGCCAGAACGAACTCGGCTCCCGGGAGAGCACGGCATAAGCCGTCAACCCACTGCGCAGGGAAGGCCGAGTGATTGGCTACACCTGTATGCTGCTGTGCGGTTCTTCCTGCGTGTGCTTTTCGCGCAGCGGACCGCGGGTGCCAGCCGGCACCCGGCCTTCCCTGCGCCCTCTTGGCTTTGAGAGGGCGGAGCGACGAAGCAAAGCTCGGGCGAATTGAGCCGCGAGGATGCGAAGGCGTGTCTGCACCACACACTCGCCGTCATCGCCCGGCTCGACCGGGCGATCCAGTATTCCGACGGCTGTGATTGAGCCGAGAGGTCGCGGCGTACTGGCTTCCCCGCCGGAGCCTGTCATCGGGCTCGCCGAAGGCGAGACCCGGTGGCGGAGAATGACAGTGGTAGTTGGAGAAGAAGCCGATGCCCCATGCTCCGTCATTGCGAGCGCAGCGAAGCAATCCAGACTGTCACCATGGATTGCTTCGCTGCGCTCGCAATGACGATGTGGAGGTCTCCTCATCGTCGTCCTGGCGAAAGCCAGGACCCATTACCACTGAACCCGGTT
>NZ_JBFULT010000617.1:0-4241 GCF_054049755.1 Bradyrhizobium sp. P5_C11_2 | reverse complement strand
CACCGACACTGATGGGCCGCGACGCGCCGGTCACCCACTGCCCGATATAGGGCACCAGGAAGTAGAACCAGAAGATGACCAGCACCAGCGGCAGCGAGCGCATGAAGTCGACATAGACGCCGGCGATGCGGCCGAGCACCTTGTAGCCGGACAGCCGCATCAGTGCGATCGCCGTGCCGAAGACCAGGCCGCCGAGACCGGCGAGCGCGGTCAGGGTCACCGTGAACGTCATGCCCTCATAGAACAAATAGGGCAGCGCGCGGCGGATGACGTCGAAATCGAGATTACCGAACATGGCGCTATTTCCCCGTGATGTAGCCGGGAATCGCGACGTAGCGCTCGAGGAAGCGCATTCCGGTCACGACGACGGCGTTGACGAGGAGATAGAGGATGGTCGCGGCGGTGAAGGCCTCGAACACCTGGAACGAGAATTCCTGCATCGATCGCGCCTGTCCGGTCAATTCGATCAAGCCGATGGTGATGGCGACCGCCGTGTTCTTGATGGTGTTGAGAAACTCGGAGGTCAGCGGCGGCAGGATGATGCGGAACGCCATCGGCAGCAGGACGTAGCGATAGCCCTGCACGGTGGTGAGACCGAGCGCGGTTGCCGCCATCTTCTGTCCGCGCGGCAGCGAGCCGATGCCGGCCTGCAATTGCACGGCGACGCGGGCCGACATGAAGAAGCCGATGCCGATCGCGGCCGTCCAGAACGGCGCGTTCGGCAGTTGCTTCAGCCACAGCCCGGCGGATTTCGGCAGCAGTTCCGGCAGCACGAAGAACCACAGGAACAGCTGCACCAGCAGCGGCATGTTGCGGAAGAACTCGACCCAGCAGAAGCCGAACCAGTAGGCGCCCCGCGACGGCAGCGTGCGCATGACGCCGATCAGCGAGCCGAAGATCAGCGCGATGATCCAGGCGAGCACCGCCGTCTTCAGGGTCAGCACCAGGCCCGACAACAGCATGTCGAGATAGGTGCCGGTCCCCATCGGATTCGGCTCGAAGAAAATTCCCCAGTTCCAGTGGTAGTTCACGAGTCCCCCGCGCGAACGCGCCAATCACAGATGTCGTAAACGTCTATGCAAATGTCCGGCCACTCCCTCCAGAATGGCCGGAATTTGCTTCCTCTCCCCGCGTGCGGGGAGAGGCAAACAGCAACTTACTTATAATCGTCCGGGTTCGGCGAGTCGCTCGGCTTTGCGAACTCGTTCTTCAGCTCGGCCGAGATCGGCGTGTTGAGGTTCAGGCCCTTCGGCGGGATCTTCTGGGTGAACCACTTCTCGTAGATCTTCTGGCCCTCGCCGGAGGTGTAGAGCGCGGCGGTCGCCGCATCGACCACCTTCTTGAAGGGCGCGTCGTCCTTGCGCAGCATGATGCCGTAGGGCTCGGGCTTGGAGAAGGCGTCCTTGGAGATGACGTAGTCGTCCGGCGACTTCGAGCCGGCAACCAGGCTCGCGAGCAGGATGTCGTCCATCACGAAGGCCACCGCACGATCGGTCTCGACCATCAGGAAGGATTCGGCGTGGTCCTTGGCCGGGATGATGTTGGCGCCGAGGCCTTTCGCGACGTTAGCTTCGGTGAGCTGCTTGATGTTGGTGGTGCCGGCAGTCGAGACCACCGTCTTGCCCTTGAGATCGTCGATCGACTTCAGGCCGCTCGACTTCTTGAAGACGTAGCGGCTGGCGGTCAGGAAGTGGGTGTTGGTGAAGGCGACCTGCTTCTGGCGCTCGGCATTGTTGGTGGTCGAGCCGCATTCGAGGTCGATGGTGCCGTTGGCCATCAGCGGGATACGGGTCGCCGAGGTCACCGGATTGAGCTTGACCTCGAGCTTGTCGAGCTTGAGCTCCTTCTTCACGGCGTCGACGATCTTGTAGCAGATGTCCATCGCGAACCCGACGGGCTTCTGGTTGTCGTCGAGATAGGAGAACGGGATCGAGGAGTCGCGGAAGCCGAGGGTGATGGCGCCGGTGTCCTTGATGTTCTTCAGCGTGCCGGTCAGTTCCTGGGCCCCAGCCTGGCTGACGACGAAGGTCGCGGCGAGCGCGAGGCCGATGCTACGGAAATGTTTCACTTTTTTGGTCCCCTTTCAGGATGATGCGGCCGGATGCAAGCACAAATCGGCCCGGATTAGAATGTGACTTTCGGCTGGATCACGGCTCAGGTTAACGGCTCAGGTGAGTGGCTTGGGCAATTCCCCGAGATCCCAGAACAGGCCGGCCATCACCGTCAAGGCCTCTTCGGTCAATGGCAGCAGGATGTGCTCATTGGGCGCATGCTGGGAGCAGCCGGGATAGGAGTGCGGGACCCAGATCGTCGGCAGGCCAAGAATCTCGGAAAACACGTCGTTGGGCAGCGAGCCGCCGAAATTCGGCAACACCGCCGGCGTCTTGCCGGTGGTCTCTTGCACCGAATCCGCCGCCCATTTGATCCAGGGGCTGTCGAAATCGGTGCGCGAGGCGGCGAAGCTCTGCGCCGCCCGCACCTCGACCATCGGAAAGCCCTTTGCGACCAGATGGGCGCGGACGGCGTCGATGAGGCCGTCGATCCTGGTGCCGACGACAAAACGCAGTTGCAGCACGGCATTGGCGTGGCCGGGAATGGCGTTGGCTGGCTTCTCGATATTGCCGGATGACATCGCCAGCACCTCGAGCGTGTTCCAGGCGTAGAGGCGCTCGGCTGCCGACAGGCCCTCCTCGCCCCAATTCTCCGCGAGCGCCGGCTCGTCCTCGGTCGGGACGACCTGCACGTCGGCGAGATAGCTGCGGATCTGGTTGGTGAGCCGCGGCGGCTTCAGCGCGTCGAGCTGAAGCCGGCCGTGGCCGTCGACCAGCGTGGCAATCGCGTTGACCAGAATCGTCGCGGGGTTGGCGAGCACGCCGCCCCAATTGCCGGAATGGTGCCCGCCGTCGCGCAAATTGACGTCGAGATGGATGCGGATGCCGCCGCGGCAGCCCAGGAACAGGGTCGGCCGATCGGCGGACAGGCGCGGCCCGTCGGAGGCCATGAACAAATCGGCCTTGAGCGCGTCGCGGTTGAGATCGCAGACCTTGCCGAGATCGGGCGAGCCGATCTCCTCGCCCATCTCGACGATGAATTTGGCATTGAAGCCGAGCTTGCCGCCGCGGGCGTCGCGCACCGCGCGGAGCGCCGCCATGTTGATGCTGTGCTGGCCCTTGTTGTCGGCGGTGCCACGGCCGTAGAGGCGCGTGCCTGAAACCGTGGTGCGCCAGGGATCGCGGCCCTCGCGCCACTCGCCTTCCATGCCGTCGACGACGTCGCCATGGCCGTAGATCAGCACGGTCGGCGCCGTTTCGCTCTCCCGATGCTCGGCGAACAGGAACGGCGCCTTGCCGCTGGGGGATTCGACCAGGCGGCTTTGGAAATCGAGCGCGGCGAAGGCCGGCACCATCTCCTGTTCCAGATAGGCACGCAGCTCCGTGCCGCGCGACGGGTTCTGGCTTTCGGTCCGGAAGGCGACGCGGCGGTCGAGCTCGGTGAGGAACGCACCGGATTTGAAATCGTCGCGGGCGCGGGCGATGGCGTCGGCTCTGGTCATGACTTACTTTTTCGAGGTTTGAAGACGAAGGAGCATACCCGAGACGGGCGGACCTTCGAAAGTGGCGGGGACTTCGATAGTTCTTGGATAGTTCTTGGATAGTTTCTTGGGATTTCGTTCTTGCTCTCTTGAGATTGGCTTGCCAAGGGCAGCAGCGCCGCTGATTTTGGCCTTGCCAAGCGCAAGTTATATGCAAGAACTTCGCCAAGTTCGGGCGCACATCTATCATTCGAAGAGCGCCCGGTACAGGGCGCCGGGGGACCAGCATGGCCAAGCAGATCAGGCTCAACGCATTTGCGATGAATTGCGTCGCGCATCAATCACCGGGGCTGTGGACCCATCCGCGCGACCGTACCGCCGACTATAACCGCCTGCCCTACTGGATCGATCTCGCCAGGACGCTGGAGCGCGGCCGCTTCGATGGTCTGTTCCTGGCGGACGTGCTCGGCGTCTACGACGTCTATGGCAACAGCCCTGACGCAGCCCTGCGCAATGCGGCACAGACGCCCTCGAACGAGCCGCTGCTGCTGCTCTCGGCGATGGCGGCGGTGACGCAAAATCTCGGCTTTGGCGTCACCAGCAATCTTTCCTTTGAGCCGCCCTACCCGTTCGCACGGCGAATGTCGACGCTCGACCATCTCACCGAGGGACGGATCGGCTGGAACGTCGTCACCGGCTATCTCGACAG
>NZ_JBFULT010000616.1:0-4246 GCF_054049755.1 Bradyrhizobium sp. P5_C11_2 | reverse complement strand
GTTCCGGGATGCGCGCGCTGCGCGCAGACCCGGAACCTGGAGATTGCCTTGCGAGATTCCGGGTTCGCGCTTTGCGCGCCCCGGAATGACGCGTTGTAAGAATTACGCCCCGATCGCGATCTTCGGCTCGGCGTCCGCGTTGGCGGCCATTTCGCGCAGCGCGCGCCGGTACTCGACCGGCATCACCTTGCGGAATTTGGGCAGCCAATCCTTCCAGTTGGCAAGGATGTCGGYGGCGCGCCTGGAGCCGGTCGCCTTGGCGTGGCGCGAGATCAGGACGTGCAGCCGCTCGACGTCGGAGTCGAGCAGGTTCTTGAACACGTCGACCCGGCCGTGCGCCTCGAGGTCACCGGCGTGATTATAGGTGCCGGCGTTGATCAGCTCCTCCGACAGCACCGGTTCGAGCTCGACCATCGCCATGTTGCAGAGCTTGTCGAAGTCGCCGGTCTCGTCGAGCACATAGGCGATGCCGCCCGACATGCCGGCCGCGAAGTTGCGCCCGGTCTTGCCGAGCACGACCACGATGCCGCCGGTCATGTATTCGCAGCAATGATCGCCCGCGCCCTCGACCACCGCGACCGCGCCGGAGTTGCGCACGGCAAAGCGTTCGCCGGCGACGCCGCGGAAGTAGCACTCGCCCTGGATCGCGCCGTACATCACGGTGTTGCCGACGATGATGCTCTCTTCCGGCACGATGGCGCTGTTCTTCGGCGGCTTGACGATGATCTTGCCGCCGGAGAGGCCCTTGCCGACATAGTCGTTGGCTTCACCTTCGAGCTCGAAGGTGACGCCTTGCGCCAGCCACGCGCCGAAGGCCTGGCCCGCGGTGCCCTTGAGGCTGACATGGATGGTGTCATGCGGCAGGCCGGCATGGCCGTAGATCTTGGCCAGCGCGCCCGACAGCATCGCGCCGGCGGAACGGTTGGTGCTGTTGATCGCGGCCTCGATCTTGACCGGCGCGCCGCGGTCGAGCGCGGGCGTGGCCTTCTCGATCAGCGTGCGGTCGAGCACGGCTTCCAGATGATGGTTCTGGCGCTCGGAGTGGTAGATCTTCTGGCCTTTCTCTTCCTTCTGCTTGACGAACAGCTTCGAGAAGTCGAGCCCCTTGGCCTTCCAGTGCGCGACCAGCCTGGTCTGGTCGAGGAACTGCACCTGGCCGATCATCTCGTTGAAGGTGCGGAAGCCGAGCGATGCCATGATCTCGCGGACTTCCTCGGCGACGAAGAAGAAGTAGTTGATGACGTGCTCGGGCTGGCCGGTGAAGCGCTTGCGCAGGACCGGGTCCTGGGTCGCGACGCCGACCGGGCAGGTGTTGAGATGGCACTTGCGCATCATGATGCAGCCGGCCGCGATCAGCGGCGCGGTGGCGAAGCCGAACTCGTCGGCCCCGAGCAGCGCGCCGATCACGACGTCACGCCCGGTGCGGAAGCCGCCGTCGACCTGGACCACGATGCGGCTGCGCAGCCGCTCGCGCACCAGGGTCTGGTGGGTTTCTGCGAGGCCGATTTCCCAAGGGCTGCCGGCATGCTTGATCGAGGTCAGCGGCGATGCACCGGTGCCGCCCTCGAAGCCCGCGATGGTGACGTGGTCGGCGCGCGCCTTGGCGACGCCCGCGGCAACCGTGCCGACGCCGATCTCGGAGACGAGCTTGACCGAGACGTCGCCCGTCGGGTTGACGTTCTTGAGGTCGTAGATGAGCTGCGCCAGGTCCTCGATCGAGTAGATGTCGTGGTGCGGCGGCGGCGAGATCAGGCCGACGCCCGGCGTCGAGTGCCGGACCTTGGCGATGGTCGCGTCGACCTTGTGGCCGGGCAACTGGCCGCCTTCGCCGGGCTTGGCGCCCTGCGCCATCTTGATCTGCATCATGTCGGAGTTGACGAGATACTCCGTGGTGACGCCGAAGCGGCCCGAGGCGACCTGCTTGATCGCCGAGCGCATGCTGTCGCCGTTCGGCATCGGCTTGAAGCGGTCGGCTTCCTCGCCGCCTTCGCCGGTGTTGGACTTGCCGCCGATCCTGTTCATGGCGATCGCGAGCGTGGTGTGCGCCTCGCGCGAGATCGAGCCGAAGCTCATCGCGCCTGTGGCGAAACGCTTGACGATGTCCTTGGCCGGCTCGACCTGGTCGAGCGGGATAGGCTTGCGCTTCTCTTCCTCGGCCGTCTTGACCCGGAACAGGCCGCGCAGCGTCAGCAGCCGCTCGGACTGCTCGTTGAGAATCTTTGCGAAGGCGCGGTAGCGTTCCAGCGAATTGCCGCGCGCGGCATGCTGGAGCAGCCCGACCGACTCCGCGGTCCAGGCATGGTCCTCGCCGCGGCTGCGGTAGGCATATTCGCCGCCGACGTCGAGCGCGGTCTTGTAGACCAGCGCCTCACCGAACGCGTCGGCATGACGGCGCACGGCCTCTTCGGCGATCTCGGCGAGACCCACGCCCTCGACGCGGGTGTGCGTGCCGGCGAAGAACTTTCCGACGAAGTCGGCCTTGAGGCCGACGGCGTCGAAGATCTGCGCGCCGCAATAGGACTGGTAGGTCGAGATGCCCATCTTGGACATCACCTTCAGAAGGCCCTTGCCGATCGACTTGATGTAGCGCTTGACGATCTCGTAATCGTCGAGCGAGCCGGGCAGGCGGTCCTTCATCGCGATGATGGTCTCGAACGCGAGATAGGGGTTGATCGCCTCGGCGCCGTAGCCGGCCAGGCAGGCGAAGTGATGCACTTCGCGCGGCTCGCCGGATTCGACGACGAGGCCGACCGAGGTGCGCAGGCCGGTGCGGATCAGATGATGATGCACGGCGGCGCAGGCGAGCAGCGACGGGATCGGCACGCGGTCGCTTCCAACCATGCGGTCGGACAGGATGATGATGTTGACGCCTTCGCGCACCGCGCTTTCGGCGCGCGCGCAGAGCTCGTCGAGCACCTGGTCCATGCCGGCGGCACCGAGGCCGGCGTGGAACGTGGTGTCGAGCGTGCGCGACTTGAAGTGGGATTCGGCCACGTCCGAGATCGAGCGGATTTTTTCCAGGTCCGCGTCGGTCAGGATCGGCTGGCGGGCTTCGAGGCGCTTGGTGGTGGCAAGCCCCTGGAGGTCGAACAGGTTGGGCCGCGGTCCGATGATCGAGACCAGGCTCATCACCAGCTCCTCGCGGATCGGGTCGATCGGCGGGTTGGTGACCTGCGCGAAGTTCTGCTTGAAATAGGTGAAGAGCGGCTTGGCCTTGTCCGACAGCGCCGAGATCGGGGTGTCGTTGCCCATCGAGCCGGCGGCTTCCTCGCCGATGGAGGCCATCGGCGTCATCAGGATGGTGATGTCTTCCTGGCTGTAGCCGAACGCCTGCTGGCGATCCAACAGAGACAGGTTGGAGCGCACGCCGGTGGTCGGCACCTTGGGCAGCTCTTCCAGCACGATCTGGGTCCGCTCGAGCCACTCCTTGTAGGGATGGCTCCGGGCGAGATCGGCCTTGATCTCGTCGTCGGGGATCAGGCGGCCCTGTTCGAGGTCGACCAGCAGCATCTTGCCGGGCTGAAGCCGCCACTTGGTGATGATCTGGTCCTCGGGGATCGTGAGCACGCCCATCTCGGACGCCATCACGATGCGGTCGTCCTTGGTCACGAGATAGCGCGCCGGCCGCAGGCCGTTGCGGTCCAGCGTGGCGCCGATCTGGCGGCCGTCGGTGAAGGCGATCGCGGCGGGGCCGTCCCACGGCTCCATCAGCGCGGCGTGATATTCGTAGAAGGCGCGGCGCGTCTCATCCATCAGCGGATTTCCGGCCCACGCTTCCGGAATCATCATCATCACCGCGTGCGGCAGCGAGTAGCCGCCCTGCACCAGGAATTCGAGCGCGTTGTCGAAACAGGCGGTGTCCGACTGGCCTTCATACGAGATCGGCCAGAGCCGGTTGATGTCCTTGCCGTAAAGGTGCGAACTGACGGAGGCCTGGCGTGCCGCCATCCAGTTGACGTTGCCGCGCAGCGTGTTGATCTCGCCGTTATGCGCGATCATGCGGTAGGGATGCGCCAGCGACCACGCCGGGAAGGTGTTGGTCGAGAAGCGCTGATGCACCAGCGCCAGCGCGCTCTCGAAGTCCGGCTCATGCAGGTCGGGATAGTACTTGCCGAGCTGGTCGGCGAGGAACATGCCCTTGTAGATCACGGTGCGGCAGGACATCGAGCAGGGGTAATAGCCCGCGAGCCCGCGGTCGCGGCGCTGGTAGATCGCCTGCGAGATCGACTTGCGCAGGATGTAGAGC
>NZ_JBFULT010000615.1:0-4284 GCF_054049755.1 Bradyrhizobium sp. P5_C11_2 | reverse complement strand
GGGTGGTGACGAAGGAGGGATCGACGTGGAGGAGCTTGGAGACCATATTGACGGGAATGCCGTCGTCCTTGTCGAGGTCGGAGATGGCCATCAGGATCAGCCATTGCGGACCGCTGATGCCGAGCGTCCGGGCCCAGAACTGACGCAGCTCCTCCAGATACATGTTGATCGACGATATCTCCCAGGTGAAGCGCCTGATGATATCCAGATTGCCGATGGAGCGGAGGCGCGCTCCTTCTTTCCTCGTCGCGGACACAGCGTCACTCCCGTGATCTGATTCATTCCGATCGGTGTGGTGCAAGGCCATAGTCCACGCAAGCCTGCTCTGACGCAAGTGCAGAGCAGGGTAATTTTGTCACTAAAATTACAAACATGATCTTCTCAGCCGTTTGGCCCGGCCCGGGTGTTGCGCCAAGGGCACAGGTTTAGTGAAACCACAAAGCTTACCAAATAAACTATTTTGATTAGTGGAACGGCGCAGGCATATTGGCCCGTGACGGTGGGGGGTACTCATTCGTCCCGTTGCAGGTGGTTCGCTCACGTCCCTCGCGTCTCAAGCGGGTGCGTCCGAAAGCGCGAAGCGGCCGAGCGGATTTCAAGAGACGGGGATCTGGGGGGCCTCACGGTCCAGTCTCCGCAAATGAGCAACTTGGAGGTTTATATGAAAGTGGTGAAGAGCCTTTTGCTCGGCACTGCGGCGGGTCTGATCGCCGTCGGTGGAGCTCAGGCGGCTGATCTTCCGGTCAAGGCCAAGGCGGTCGAGTACGTGAAGATCTGCTCGCTCTACGGCGCGGGTTTCTACTACATCCCGGGCAGCGACACCTGCATCAAGCTGGGCGGCTATCTGCGTGCCGAAGTCGCCCTCAACGCCGGCGGCAACTACAGCGCCCAGTACAACGGCGTGTTCGCGGCGAACAACCGCCTGACTAACTACTACTCGATGCGCGCTCGTGAAGACCTCAACATCGACACGCGCACCGCGACCGAATACGGCGTGGTCCGCACCTATTTCGATGCGGTCTTCACCTGGACGACCGGCAACTATGTCGGCACCGGTTCGGGAACGGGCGCCACCCAGTACAGCGGCACGCTCGGTCTCAACGCTGCGGGCACGGGCCTCGTCGGTTCGGGCAGCGGCAACGTCAACGGCACCGACGGTAACCTCTCGGGCGGTTCGCTCGGCGTCTACTACGCCTTCATCCAGTTCGCCGGCTTCACCATGGGTAAGTCGGTGTCGCAGTTCGATGCGCCCTGGATCAACTATCCCGGCAACAACTTCGACCAGCTGGTCGGCGGCAGCGGCACCACCAACGGCGTCACCCAGTTCACCTACACGGCCGATTTCGGCCAGGGCGTGACGGCCGCGTTCTCGGCGCAGGATCAGACTCAGGTCTTCCAGACCAACATCTGGAATACCGCCGGCATGACCACCGCCAACGTCCTCGGCGGCGCCTACGGCTCGAACGACCTCGGCGGCACCCGCTCTCCCGACCTCGTCGGCATGGTCCGCGTCGACCAGGCCTGGGGTCTGTTCCAGGCCTCGGTTGCCGCGCACGACAACCATGTCGGCTACTACGGCGCGAGCGAAGTCACGGGTCACCCCGAAGACAAGTGGGGATGGGCCGTTCAGCTCGCTCTGCAAATCAAGAACATCCCGACCGGTGCCGGCGACGTGATCAACGTCTCGGGCGTCTACACCGACGGCGCGAGCCGCTACAACTTCCAGGAGCTGGCAGCGACCAGCTACTCGATGTTCGGCAGCTCCAGCGGCGCGTATCAGAGCATCGGCTTCGCCGGCGTGTCTGACGCGGTGTTCGCTCCCGGCGGCGGTCTCGAGCTGACCAAGACCTACGGCTTCCGCGGTGCCTACACCCACAACTGGAGCCCGTACTGGAACACGGCGCTCTACGGCGCGTGGGCTGCGGTCAACTACAGCGGCACGGCGAAGGGCCTGATCTGCGGCAGCGCTGCGTTCGCGACCCTGACCGGCACCTGCAACCCGGACTTCAACATCGGCCAGGTGGGCGTCATCACCCGCTGGACGCCGGTGAAGAACCTGACCTTCTCGGCCGACTTCACCTACAGCCATCTCGACCAGAAGTACTCGGGCGTGATCACGACCCCGGCGCTCACGAGCGTTGCCAAGCCTGCGGCCACGTATGAGCTGAAGGACCAGGACACCTACAGCCTGCTGCTGCGCGCCCAGCGCAACTGGTAAGCTCGGGGTCTTCGGACTTGACCAGGCCCCGGCGAGAAATCGCCGGGGCTTTCTTGCGAGGAGGGGCCTTCGGAAAACCCGGCGGCCCGTGCAGACGACGAAGACGAGCTATGCGATTCGATCGTCCTCAAGCTTATTTACTTACCTGACTTACTAAGCTATATAGCTTTCAGCCGATTACGAAAGTCACGGCTCTTAGCTTGATGCTAAGCCTCCAGAAACCTCCGGTAGTGCCCTGCCGGAGGTTTTTCGTTTCGGGAGTGCAGCGTCAGCCGCGCATCATGCGGGCGCGCGAATTCGGCCGGTAGGCGAGGCGGCTGTGGCCGGCGCAATAGGGCTGGCCGTCGGGCGCGATATTGCCGCAGAAGCAGAAATCCTCCGCGCCCGGCGTCGAGATCGGCCAGCGGCAGCGGTTCTCGGACAGCTCCAGCAGCGAGCAGCGGTTGGCATCGTCGATCGGCCCCACGACCGCGGGCGCGGCGGTCTCGCCATAGAGCGTGGCAAGCATTTCATATTGCAGTCGCGGCACCGCCTTGGGCGCGCGTGCCTGCGCGAGGCTCCTGTCGAGCTTGCGCTCGTCGGTCGACCTGCCGCGCGTCAGATTGAGCCGGGACAGCTTGCCGATCACGGCGTTGCGGCTGACGCCGATATCGGCTGCGATCTCGCGGCAGGACAGCCCGGCCTCGAAGTGCTGTTTCAGAAGTTCGATTCGTTCGTCGGTCCAGGTCTGTGAAGAAGTCGTTGCAAGAACAGGCATGTGTAACGGTCCCAGGTTGCAGATGTCGGCCACCCGCCAGCGAGATCCGTCCGCCTCACGTTCGGCGCGCGTTCACGTCCTGCCATTGTCGCGGATCGACAGAAGCCCGTCCTTGATGGCGAGACGGATGCCTTCCTCGATCAATGTCCGCGCGACGCCGGGAACGCTGGTGCCGTGGGTGCCCTGTCTCACCAGTTTTTCGAGATAGGTGATGGTCGAGAGCGCCAGGGTTACGGGAATGCGGTCAGTCTCGGCTTTTTCGGTGGCCATGGCCCGAACGCTAGCCTCTTACTCGTGTACACAAAAGTAACGATTAAGACTCTATTTAGGTTCAGGGGTGGAAGTCAAATCCGGGCCATGCCGGTGTTTCAGCCCATTGGAATCGCTTGAAAAAATCGGCGTAGCGCGGCGCGCCGCGCCGGAGACCGGGCGGCGGCGGAGCGTGGACTGGTCGGGGAAGGCGGGGGCGGTCAGCCGTGCACGATCGCCTTTTCGATCATGCAATGGATGCCCTTGGAGCCGTTGACGGTCTGCGTCACCCGCAGATCGGCGGCCAGGCTGCACAGCGTGTAGGCGTCCTCGCGCGACAGGTTTCGCGTCTCGCCGAGCAGCGCGATCATGTCGCGCAAGGCCCGCACCACGCACTGGTCGAGGTCCGGATCCATCGCCATGGTCATGTAATGCGTCGGCGTTTCGGCGCGGGGATAATCGAGTCCCAGGTCCTTGCGGAGCGTCAGGCGGAAGCGGCCTTGCAGTGCGGTCTCGATCGCGGTGACGCAGACCTCGCCGTCGCCTTGCACGCCATGGCCGTCGCCGCAGGAGAACAGCGCGCCCGGAACGAACACCGGCAGATACAATGTCGCGCCCGCGCCGAGTTCCTTGTTGTCGAGATTGCCGCCCATCGCGCGCGGAACGAGCGAGGAGATGCGGCCCCAGGCCGGCGGTGGCGAAACGCCCATGACGCCGAAGAACGGTTTGAGCGGCAGGTCGAGCCCCCAGGGCATGCGGCCGACCATCCGGCTCCGGTCCAGCGGGATATTGAGGATGCGCGTCTCGTGGAAATCGTCGGGCAGGGTGCCGGACAACGGCTTGATCATGTTCCAGCCCCAATCCTGCCGGAGCTGGACGTCGAGGATCTCGACCGCGAGCACATCGCCGGGCTCGGCGCCCTCGACCGCGATCGGGCCAGTCAGGATGTGGCCGGGCAGCATGCRCTCGCTTCTGGCATGAACCTCGTGCATTTCCGGCGGAATGTGAAATTTGTCGCGGTCGGGCAGCATGTCGGGGCCGCCGCTGATGGTGTCGACGG
>NZ_JBFULT010000614.1:0-4285 GCF_054049755.1 Bradyrhizobium sp. P5_C11_2 | reverse complement strand
GAGTAGGAAGAATGACCAAGCTCATCATCGACGGCAAAGAGATCGATGTCCCGCCGGAGTACACGCTGCTCCAGGCGTGCGAGGCGGCCGGCGCCGAGATTCCGCGCTTCTGCTATCATGAACGGCTGTCGATCGCCGGTAATTGCCGGATGTGCCTCGTCGAAGTGAAGGGCGGCCCGAAGCCGGTCGCGAGCTGCGCCTGGGGCGTGCGCGATTGCCGTCCGGGCCCCAAGGGCGAGCCGCCGGAAATCTCCACCCGTTCGCCGATGGTGAAGAAGGCGCGCGAAGGCGTGATGGAATTCCTGCTCATCAACCATCCGCTGGACTGCCCGATCTGCGATCAGGGCGGCGAGTGCGACCTCCAGGACCAGGCGATGGGCTATGGTGTCGACACCAGCCGCTTCGCCGAGAACAAGCGCGCGGTCGAGGACAAATATCTCGGCGCGCTGGTCAAGACCTCGATGAACCGCTGCATCCAGTGCACGCGCTGCGTCCGCTTCTCGGCGGAGGTCGCCGGCGCGCCTGAGATGGGCGCGACCGGCCGCGGCGAGGACATGGAGATCACGACCTATCTCCAGCACGCGCTGACGTCGGAATTGCAGGGCAACCTCGTCGACATCTGCCCGGTCGGCGCGCTGACCTCGAAGCCCTATGCCTTCGCCGCGCGTCCCTGGGAGCTCGGCAAGACCCAGTCGGTCGACGTGATGGACGGCATCGGCTCGGCGATCCGCGTCGACACCCGCGGCCGCGAGGTGATGCGCGTGCTGCCGCGCATCAACGAGGCCGTGAACGAGGAGTGGATCTCGGACAAGACCCGCCATGTCGTCGACGGCCTGCGGACCCAGCGCCTCGACCGGCCCTACATCCGTGAAGCCGGCAAGCTGCGGGCTGCGAGCTGGCCGGAGGCCTTCGCCGCGATCGCTGCGAAAGCGGCACGCACCGACGGCAAGCGGATCGGCGCGATCGCGGGCGATCTCGCCGGCGTCGAGGAGATGTTCGCGCTGAAGGACCTGCTCGCCAAATACGGCTCGAGCAATCTGGCAGTGCAGGGCGGCGACGCCTTCGATCCCGCGCTCGGCCGCGGCTCCTACATCTTCAATCCGACGCTGGTGGGCGTCGAGCAGGCCGATGCGCTGCTGATCATCGGCGCCAATCCGCGGAAAGAGGCGGCCGTGTTCAACGCCCGCATCCGCAAGCGCTGGCGCGCCGGCGGCTTCAAGGTCGGCGTGATCGGCGCCAAGGCCGATCTCACTTATGACTACGACCATCTCGGCGCGGGCACCGAGACGCTCAGCGAGCTCGCGGCCGGCAAGCACTCCTTCATGGACGTGCTGAAGAACGCCAAGCACCCGATCATCCTGGTCGGCGCGGGCGCGGCCTCGCGTCACGACGGCGCCGCCATTCTCGCCAGCGCCGCCAAGCTCGCGCTCGATGTCGGCGCGGTCAAGGACGGCTGGAACGGTTTTGCCGTGCTGCACGAGACCGCCTCGCGCGTCGGCGCGCTCGATATCGGCTTTGTCGCCGGTCAGGGAGGGCTGAACGCGGCCCAGATGACCACGTTCGGTACCCTGGACCTGCTGATCCTGCTCGGCGCCGACGAGATCAAGGCGCCGGACGGCACCTTCGTCGTCTATATCGGCACCCATGGCGACCGCGGCGCGCATCGCGCCGACGTGATCCTGCCGGCGGCCGCCTATACCGAGAAGTCCGCGATCTACGTCAACACCGAGGGCCGCGTGCAGATGACGGGACGTGCCGCATTCCCGCCGGGCGAGGCCCGCGAGGACTGGGCGATCGTCCGCGCGCTGTCGGAGGCACTCGGCAAGAAGCTCGGCTACGACTCGCTCGCAGCCCTGCGCCAGGCGATCTTCAAGGCGGTCCCGCATCTGATCCGTCTCGACCAGATCGAGGCCGGCTCCGCCGACCAGATCAAGAAGCTGGCGGGGAAGGGCGGCACGCCGGAGAAGGCGCCGTTCAAGCCGCTGGTCGAGGACTTCTATTTGACCAACCCAATCGCGCGTGCGTCTGCCGTGATGGCGGAGTGCTCGCGGCTTGCCTCCGGGCAGATGCTGACCGCAGCGGAGTGAGCTGATGGAATTCTTCGAAAGCGCATTCTGGACGGGGTTCCTCTGGCCGCTGATCATCATGGTCGCGGAGAGCGTCCTGGTGCTCGTCGTCCTGCTGGTCGCGATCGCCTACATCCTGCTCGCCGACCGCAAGATCTGGGCGGCGGTGCAGATCCGGCGCGGCCCGAACGTGGTCGGTCCCTGGGGCCTGCTGCAGTCCTTCGCCGACCTTTTGAAGTTCGTGTTGAAGGAGCCGATCATTCCGGCCGGCGCCAACAAGGGCGTCTTCCTGCTGGCGCCGCTGGTGTCCTGCGTGCTCGCGCTCGCGGCATGGGCGGTGATCCCGACCAATCTCGGCTGGGTGATCTCCGACATCAATGTCGGCGTCCTCTTCATCTTCGCGATCTCGTCGCTGTCGATCTACGGCATCATCATGGCCGGCTGGTCGTCGAACTCGAAATACCCGTTCCTGGCCGCGCTGCGCTCGGCGGCGCAGATGGTGTCCTACGAGGTCTCGATCGGCTTCGTCATCATCACCGTGCTGCTCTGCGCCGGCACGCTGAACCTGTCGGCGGTGGTCGAGGCCCAGCATGCGCGCGGCCTTGCCAGCCTGATCGGGCTGCCGCAGCTCACCGTCCTGAACTGGTATGTGTGGCCGCTGTTCCCGATGTTCGTCATCTTCTACGTCTCGGCGCTGGCGGAAACCAACCGTCCGCCGTTCGACCTTGTCGAAGCGGAGTCCGAGCTCGTCGCCGGCTTCATGGTCGAGTACGGCTCGACGCCGTATCTGCTGTTCATGCTCGGCGAGTATGTCGCCATCGTCACGATGTGCGCGCTGGCGACGATCCTGTTCCTCGGCGGCTGGCTGCCGCCGGTGGACCTACCGCCCTTCAACTGGGTGCCGGGGATCATCTGGTTCTCGCTCAAAGTCTTCTTCATGTTCTTCCTGTTCGCGATGGCGAAGGCGATCGTGCCCCGCTACCGCTACGACCAACTGATGCGGCTCGGCTGGAAGGTGTTCCTGCCGCTGTCGCTGGCGATGGTGGTCGTGGTGGCCGGTGTGCTGCACTTCGCCGGCATCGCGCCGAAGTGAGGGCCGTCATGGGTATCAACATCAACGCCACCGCACGCTCGCTTCTGCTGTCGGAATTCGTCTCGGCGTTCTTCCTCGCCATGCGTTATTTCTTCCAGCCCAAGCCGACGCTGAACTATCCGTTCGAGAAGGGCCCGATCTCGCCGCGCTTCCGCGGCGAGCATGCGCTGCGCCGCTATCCGAACGGCGAAGAGCGCTGCATCGCCTGCAAGCTGTGCGAAGCGGTCTGCCCGGCGCAGGCCATCACCATCGAGGCCGGCCCGCGCCGCAACGACGGCACCCGCCGCACCGTGCGCTACGACATCGACATGGTGAAGTGCATCTATTGCGGCCTCTGCCAGGAGGCCTGCCCGGTCGACGCCATCGTCGAAGGTCCGAACTTCGAGTTCGCGACCGAGACCCGCGAGGAACTGTTCTATGACAAGGCCAAGCTGCTCGCCAACGGCGACCGCTGGGAACGCGAGATCGCGAAGGCGATCGAGCTCGACGCGCCGTACCGGTGAGATGAGAGCATGATCCTTCCCGCGCTGTTCTTCTATCTGTTCGCCGGCGTCTGCGTCGCCTCGGCGGTGATGGTGATTGTCTCGCGCAATCCCGTGCACTCCGTGCTGTATCTGATCCTGGCCTTCGTCAACGCCTCCGGCCTGTTCGTGCTGATGGGCGCCGAGTTCCTGGCGATGATCCTGATCGTCGTCTATGTCGGCGCCGTCGCGGTGCTGTTCCTGTTCGTGATCATGATGCTCGACGTCGACTTCCTCGAGCTGCGCGAGGGCTTCATCGAGTACCTGCCGGTCGGTCTCGTGATCGGCGGCATCTTCATGTTCGAGCTGCTGCTCACCGTCGGCTTCTGGGTCATCAACCCCGGTGTCGCCAAGACCATCACGGCGGCGATCCCGACCAATGTCTCGAACACCGAGGCGCTCGGGCTCGTGCTCTATACAAAGTACATCCACTACTTCCAGCTCGCCGGCATGGTGCTGCTGGTCGCGATGATCGGCGCCATCGTGCTGACGCTGCGCCACAAGGCGAACGTGAAGCGGCAGGACATCAACGTTCAGAACGCGCGCACGCCGGAGATGGCGATGGCGATGCGCAAGGTGGCGCCGGGGCAGGGGCTCTCGGACGC
>NZ_JBFULT010000613.1:0-4301 GCF_054049755.1 Bradyrhizobium sp. P5_C11_2 | reverse complement strand
AGCAGTCGTTGTCGGACATGATTGGGGAGCGCCGGTCGCTTGGCGCTGCGCTCTGTTTAGACCGGATCGATTTAGGGCTGTCGTTGGCTTGAGCGTGCCGTTTCCGGTACGTGGTCCCGACCGACCAAGCACTGTCATGCCGAGGGCCGAAAAGCAGCGCTTCTATCAACTGTATTTCCAGACGCCGGGYGTTGCCGAGGCAGAACTCGAAAAAGACGTCCACAACGCAATCAAGACGACATTGTTCGCCCTATCTGGCGATGCGCCGGTTGAGGATCCTGCGTCGCTCACGATGCTTCCTAGTGAGGGGGGGTGGCTTGATGGGAAGCCTACAACCCAATCATTGCCGACGTGGCTCACGGACAGTGACATCGAATTTTACGTTGAGGAGTTCAAGCGCACCGGCTTTGGAGGAGGTTTGAATTGGTATCGCAACATTGATCGCAATTGGGAGTTGCTCGCACCATGGTCCGGCGCAAAGGTTCAGGTCCCGGCACTCTATGTCGTTGGCGATCGAGACGGGGTTTACAGATCGCCGAGTTGGAGCCATCTCGTCCCTAGCCTGAAACAGTTCGTGCCCTTGCTTCGCGAGACAATAGTCTTGAAAGGTTGCGGTCATTGGACTCAGCAAGAGCGCGCCAAAGACGTAAGCAATGCGCTCCTGGAATTCCTGAAACAGTTATAGATCGCGAACGGGCACTTGCGTAGACGCGGCAAGCAACGAAATGTCGCGTTTTGGCCCGTTTGAGACATGCCGGTCCGATCTGAAGATGTCCGCTTATCAGGTTGGACTGGAAGAGAACGGCACGCAGCCAAAGTGACGCGATTGACCCTAAGCGGACCTACCGGATGTTCGGCTTATTACCTCGGAGTTTCCGAACCGGCCTTTGCCCTTGCACAGGAGAACTGAAGACACTGTTTGCTCGACCATTATGCAGTCTTTCCGGCAACCTGGCCGTGCGCGGGCTATTGAAAAGATGGTCTGCATCAACTGAAGCCTTGAAGTGGAAGCGCACTGGAGTTGACCGTTGATCGATGACATCATCTCTCTGTTAGCCTTGTGAAATGACATCACTCTGGGATGCCGGCCCTTTCCATACCTTCATAGATTCGATTGCGCTGGAGTAAGAAAACAGGGTTGCCGCTTTGGACTTCAACACGGCACTTACCGATGCGGAAAATGGGAGCCAGCAGCCCCCCCATTTCGCTGGCTTGCGCCGCTTCCGATTTACGGTCCTGAAGAGCCAGAGCCGCGGCTAGATGGAAGTAGGGGAGCTCATTATTGGGAGCAATCTCGATAGCCTTCCGCAAACGGTCCACAGCCATGTCGAGCCTACCGAGTTGCAGATCCGCCAGACCAAGAATCGCGTACCAATTTCCGAGCATTGGATCGCGCGGGCTGAGGCGCATCGCGGTGGTCACATGGCCTTCGGTCTCCTCGCCACGCCCAAGAAAAATCTTAACCCACCCTGCTCTCATGTGAACATAGGGCAAATCGGGATCCAAGCTCATGGCGAGTTCAATCTCGCGAAGAGCTCGCTCTGGTGCTCGCAAGGCGATCAACAACGCGGCGCGACAAAAATGCATGCGGCTAGTGAGTGGCGTCAGTTGCGACGCTTTGAACATTGCTGCCTCGGCCAGACGGACTTGCTCAGCACGCGCCTGGGACATGTAGGCGTTGACTTCCCATAGGTGGGTTTCGACCAAGCCCATCAGCACATCGACGTTGGTATTGTCGACGCGGAGCGCCTCCTCAAATATGCTCCGTGCTTCGCGGGCCCCGGCGACTGACACTTTTTGGGAAAATGCCGTCCACCCGCGAAGGGCGAGGTCGACCGCATCCAATTCCTTTGGTTCCTCGCGCTCTAGACGCCGCGTCTCCGCTGCCACCAGCTGGACATCCATAGCCCGTGCGAGCCGGGCCGTGATCTCATCTTGCATGTCGAACGGGTCTGCCCGTGGCTTGTCAAATCGCTCGGCCCAGAGGTGTGCGCCTGTTTCTGTGTCGATGAGTTTTGCGTTCACGCGCAGGCGATCGGTCCCGCTCTGCACGCTGCCTTCCAGCACGTAGCGGACTCCAAGCTCGCGGCCAATCTGTCGAGCATCCACAATTTTGCCCTTGAATGCGAAAGCCGTCTTGCACGAAATAACGAAATAATCGGGAAGGCGAGATATGTCCGTAGTAAGATTTTCTGTAATCGCATCGACGAAATCGTCCTGCTGCTTCTCGCCACTAAGATTGGCGAAGGGCAGCACAACAATGGAAAGACGAGGTGGCGGACGAATGGTCGACCCAACGCCATCAGGCCGTGTCGCCGAGTTGCGTCCGTCCTGGACCGCCGTATAGGCTCGGACCGGGGAAGCAATATTTTTGAGGTTTTGCTCGCCCAGATCGGCGAACTCAACGCCAACCTTGCCCCGGATATGGTCGTAAGCCGAAGACGAGATGCAGATGCCGCCCGGTTCTGCGATGCTCTCAAGCCGCGCCGCAATGTTTACGCCGTCGCCAAAGACGTCATGCGGCTCGATAATGACGTCGCCGACATTGATGCCGACACGGAAAGCAAGGCGTTTGTTTTCCGTGTCGCCAACCGCTAGGTGGTTGACGCGGGCTTGAAACTCCGCAGCAGCCCGGACCGCTTGAACCGCGCTCGGAAACTCCGCCAAGAATCCGTCCCCGGTGTTCTTCACGATGCGGCCGCCGTGGTCGGCGATTGCGGGATGGACAACCTCGGTCAGAAGCGCGGATAGTTTGGCGTGCGTTGCCTCTTCGGCATGGTGCATGAGTCGAGAGTAGCCTGCCACGTCGGCGGCCAATATAGCCGCCAACCTGCGCTCAACCCGGACTGGCCGCTCCTGCACCATAGCCACAATCCAACCAGGCGCAATTATAGAACAAGTTGCAAGGCTTGCCCATCCGCTATGTCGCCTATTGGCCCGTTCGAGACATCCCCGTTCGATCTCACGATGTCCGCTTATCCGGTCAGACCGGAAGTCATCACCCCAGAGGCAAACCAACGCTCATGACCCATAGGCGACATCGGGGGAACTGCGATGCATTTTCCACCGCGCGTTGAGAAATCTTAAATCCTATAATGGTAGCTCAATCGCATGGCATGGTTTTTCGCCTTCGCAGCTTTAGCTTTTCTATACCGTCGCACGACGCGCGCTGGCGACTGGCTCGCGGAACTAAAGCCAACGGGAATGCTTCGGTCGCCGCTATTCTACGCACAAGGGGTTCTTCTCTGCGTGCTCTTGCTGCTCATGTTAGCGCCGGGTTACCTGCCGCACGAGCAGTGGGCGGTTGCCGTTTATCTTATCGTCTTGGTCATCGTGCTCGTAGCGCTCCTGGTTGTACGGCGCGCATTGAAATGGCGCTATCCAATCTAAGGACATCACTTCCGCATCTGGCCCGAAGCTGACCTTGGACTTCCGTGCACCGCCGGAAATCGATGCAATAAATTTGGTCCCTCGTAACCTGTTCTAGTTAGGGTAGAGCGACTTCATTTGGCGGGCCGGCGCGGGAGCATGAACATCTATAACGCGTACCTTACGACATCTCTGTTGATATCTYAGGTCGTTTTCTACGGCTCGATCGTTGGCTTGTTTTACGCAGCGTATCTGGTTCTCCGCTGGCGGCTCTATCGGCCGGCGTTATTTTTGGCCGCCACCGTTGGATTTCCGGCTTTGAGCTACTTCTATCACCTTATTGACGGGACTGTTGTGGCTCCTGCTTTACGGAAGGCGGAGGTCGCGTCCTGGCGACGAGTGAGCATCACCGGCGACAACAAGCCTCGTGTTTTCGTCGATACGTGGAGCGGCAATGGCTATGTGCCAAAGGCCTTGGTGGCTCTCGGCCGGTTCGAAAAAGCTTATGGCCGCATTGGCGAYGAGTGGTACTATTTCGAGCGAACGCCAGGTATCGTATGCCCTGAAAATCACTACGACGTTCGTATGCTTGATCGAATGAGCCAGCCTGTCCCATGCGTTTCGGCTACGAAGACTGGCCGGCGGGTGGGCTTTCGGGAGTTGAATATTCCCGAGATTGCCGAGCCCCGCTTGCTGCTGCTCGCCGATAGAGATGCTCCGTCCCATTACCAACACGAGGCGGGGAGACCCTACACGAGTAACACTCTGGAGCTTAGGCTCGTTTCAGATCAGGCCAATCAGCTGGTTTCATTCTGGGAAATTCCGTACTTTGAAGTCCCAATGTTCCCGCCGAATTTGAACCTCGACGGTTGGTTTAAGGTCTCCGCCGCAGCCGGTTACGCGCGGCGTCCCGAGGCGGTGAAGTTCGTTAT
>NZ_JBFULT010000612.1:0-4310 GCF_054049755.1 Bradyrhizobium sp. P5_C11_2 | reverse complement strand
TTCGGGATGCGGCATCATGCCGAGCACGTTGCCGCTGTCGTTGACGAGGCCTGCGATGGAATGCGCCGCGCCGTTGATGTTGTGGCGCTCGTCGACCACGCCGTCGGCCGAGCAGTAGCGGTAGAGCACCCGCCCCTCGCCCTCGAGCCGCTTGATGGTCTCTTCATCCGCCTCGTAATTGCCCTCGCCATGGGCGACCGGGACGCGGATCACCTGGCCGGCATTGTAGCCGCGGGTGAACGGCGTGTCGGAACGCTCGACGCGCAGATGCACGTCGCGGCAGATGAATTTCAGTTGCGCGTTGCGCATCAAGACGCCCGGCAGCAGGCCGGATTCGCAGAGGATCTGGAAGCCGTTGCAGACGCCGAGCACGAGGCCGCCCTTCGCCGCATAGTCGCGCACGGCATCCATCACCGGCGCACGCGCGGCGATTGCACCACAGCGCAGATAATCGCCGTAGGAGAAGCCGCCGGGTACGACCACGAGGTCGGTGCCTGCGGGCAGCGACGTCTCGGCGTGCCAGACCATCTCGGGTTCATTGCCCGAGATCARCTTCAACGCCCGCGCCATGTCGCGCTCGCGGTTGATTCCGGGAAAGACGAGGATGGCGGCTTTCATTGGCTTTGGGTTCCGGGCAAGGGGGTTGGAATCGGGCTGGCCGGCGGCGAAATCGCGAAGAGACATAACCATTTGACGCGGATTTTACCAGTGCTAGCCTCGCTGGACGGCTTTGTGCACAGGCCATAGCCGACCATTTTGGCCGAACGATTTTGCCCGGGATTGAAGCCATGAACGTCCCGTCGCGCCCCGCATCCCAGTCCGAGCCGGTATCCGCCGAAGGCGTCGTCGCTGCCGGCGCCTATGTCGATGGCCGGCGCATCGCCAATATCGCCATCAGCGAGGCATCGAGCTGGCGCGCGAAACCCGGCCACGTGGTCTGGATCGGCCTGCACGAGCCGGACATGGCGCTGCTCAGCGCCGTGCAGAAACAGTTCGACCTGCACGAGCTTGCCATCGAGGACGCCAATCACGCCCATCAGCGGCCCAAGATCGAGCAATATGGCGAGGCCCTCTTCATCGTCGCACGCACGGCGCAATTGATCGAGGGCCGGATCGCCTTCGGCGAGACGCACATCTTCGTCGGCGAAGGCTATCTCGTAACGGTCCGGCACGGCGCTTCGACCTCCTATACGGCGGTACGCGAGCGCTGTGAGAGCTGTCCGCGGGCGCTCGCCCGCGGCGAGGACTACATCCTCTATGCCATCATCGATTTCATCGTCGACAACTACTCCCCCGTGCTCGAAAGCATTCACGAGGAAATCGAGGAGATCGAGGACGACGTGCTCTCGCACGCGATCACCAAGGCGCAGATCGAGCGGCTGTACATGCTGCGTCGTGACCTCCTGCGACTGCGGAACGCGATCGGTCCTCTGGTCGAAGTCTGCCGGCGGCTGGAGCATGACGAGCTGTCGATGGTGCGCCCGACCATGCAGCCCCTGTTCCGCGACGTCACCGACCACGTCCGCAACATCCAGGAGCGCATCGATTCCATGCGCGAGGTGCTGGCCTTCGCCTTCGAAGCGAGCCTCTTGGTCGGCCAGGCCCAGGAGACGGCGGTGTCGAAGAAACTAGCCTCCTGGCTCGCGATCCTCGCCGTCCCGACCGCAGTCGCCGGCATCTATGGGATGAACTTCAAATACATCCCCGAGCTGCAATGGGAGTACAGCTATTTCGTCGTCATGGGGATGATGGCGCTCGCCTGCCTCGGATTGTACTGGCGCTTCCGCCGCGTCGGGTGGCTGTGAGCCGCGAAAGGGCTGAGCCAACAGCTTCGTAGCCCGGATGGAGCGAAGCGTAATCCGGGACAGCGCCATCCCGGATACCTCCCGGATTTCGCTTCGCTCCATCCGGGCTACGATTGCAGCGTCACAGCCGGTCCAACTCCCCATCCTGAGGAGCGCGCCCTCTGCGCGCGTCTCGAAGGATGAAGGCCGAGGTGCGAGAGCCGGGCCTGCATGGTTCTCGCGGCGATGCGAAGCATCGTCCGCTAGACGCGCGTTCCGCGCTCCTCACCATGAGGATTTGGCAGGCTCAGACGATCTCCACCCGATAGTTCTCGATCACGGTGTTGGCGAGCAGCTTGTCGGCGGCGTCCTTCAGCGCGGCTTCGGCCTTGGCCTTGTCGGCGCCGGCAAGCTCGATGTCGAACACCTTGCCCTGACGGACGCTGGCGACGCCGTCGACGCCGAGCGACTTCAGCGCGCCTTCGATGGCCTTTCCTTGCGGATCGAGGATGCCCGTCTTCAAGGTAAYGGTGACACGTGCCTTCACGTCGAAAACCCCTTTAGCTCTTCACCAGCACCGGGCCGGAGCCCGCCGGACGCTCGTTTTCCATGAGAATGCCGAGACGCTTTGCCACTTCGGTATAGGCCTCGAGCAGGCCGCCGAGGTCGCGGCGGAAGCGGTCCTTGTCGAGCTTCTCGTTCGACTTGATGTCCCACAGACGGCAGGAGTCCGGCGAGATCTCGTCGGCAACGATGATCCGCATCATTTCGTTCTCGAACAGCCGCCCGCACTCCATTTTGAAGTCGACGAGACGGATGCCGATGCCGAGGAAGAGGCCGGTGAGGAAGTCGTTGACACGGATGGCGAGCGCCATGATGTCGTCGATCTCCTGCGGCGTCGCCCAGCCGAAGGCGGTGATGTGCTCTTCCGACACCATGGGGTCGTTGAGCTGGTCGTTCTTGTAGTAGAATTCGATGATCGAGCGCGGCAGCTGCGTGCCTTCCTCGATGCCGAGGCGCTGCGACAGGGAGCCGGCGGCAACGTTCCGCACCACCACCTCGAGCGGCACGATCTCGACCTCGCGAATCAACTGCTCGCGCATGTTGAGGCGGCGGATGAAGTGGGTCGGCACCCCGATGTCGTTGAGGTGCTGAAACAGGTACTCCGAGATCCGGTTGTTGAGGACACCCTTGCCCTCGATCACCTGATGCTTTTTCGCATTGAACGCGGTGGCGTCATCCTTGAAGTGCTGGATCAGGGTACCGGGCTCCGGGCCTTCGTAAAGAACCTTTGCCTTGCCTTCATAAATGCGACGCCGACGGCTCATGGGGATGTACCGTGTTTTGTTGAAATCCATGTATCTGGTGTGCTCCGGTTGACTAGGATTACGACCCACAGCGGAGCTGCCGTGAACAGCCCGGAACCCGTCTATAACCCTTGGAAACAGAACAGGAACCAAACCTTCAGGCAACCTATCCGATTGGCCGACCCAGCACAATCGATCCGGCTCATCCGATGCCAACTTATACCGCCTTGCCTGCGGCTTAACGGCTCGTTGTTTTGCCGATTCGTGCCCCCTATCTAGGCATGCGCCGGGGCCGTCGCAACGAGGGCCGCCGGCTCCAGTCAGCAGGGAATTGGAAAAGGCATGAGCAATTTCGACAAGCGCGAGGAAGGTTTCGAGAAGAAATTCGCCCTCGACGAGGAGCAGAAATTCAAGGCGGAAGCCCGCCGCAACCGGCTGCTCGGCCTGTGGGCGGCCGAAAAGCTCGGCATCACCGGCGATGCGGCGGCGGCCTACGCCAAGGAGGTGGTCGCGGCCGATTTCGAGGAAGCCGGCGACGCCGACGTGCTGCGCAAGGTCATGGCCGATTTCGCCGCCAAGAGCGTCGCCGTCACCGAACAGGCGATTCGCGCCAAGATGAACGAGCTGATCGCCGTGGCGGCGGCCGAGGTGAAGGCGGGGACATAAGGCCGCGCGCGTCCCACACTCGCAGTCATTCCGGGGCGGTCCGTAGGACCGAACCCGGAATCTCGAGATTCCGGATCGGCGCTGTCGCGCCGTCCGGAATGACGGAGGGCCAAATCACCCCTCCTTGAAGCCATACTCCGGCACGTTGCCGCTGGCGCCGTAATATTTATACGGCAGGAACTTGCCTGACATCGTGATCTTGACGCGGTCGCCCTTCGGATTGGCGACGCGCTCGATGCCCATGTCGAAGTCGATCGCCGACATGATGCCGTCGCCGAACTCTTCCTCGATCAGCGCCTTCCAGGCCGGACCGTTCACCATCACCATCTCGTAGAAGCGGTAGATCAGCGGATCGGTCGGCGGCATCGGCGTGCCGGTGCCGCGCATCGGCACCTCGTTGAGCATGGCGGTCTCGGCCTTGGAGAGGCCGAACAGTTCGGCCGCATTGGCCGCCTGCGGCTTCGTCAGCTTCATCTGGCCCATGATCGCGCCGACGATCAAGACCTCGGAATAGCCGCCGATCTGCTCGCAAATGTGTTTCCAGCTCCAGCCC
>NZ_JBFULT010000611.1:0-4322 GCF_054049755.1 Bradyrhizobium sp. P5_C11_2 | reverse complement strand
GTATAGGGGCGAGCCGCCAAATCTGCCGCCGACGCGGGGGCGGATAGAGCCACGGCCATCATCCCGGCCGCGGCAATCAGAAGCTTTTTCATTACGAGAAATCTCCCCAGAACGAAGTTCAAAAAAGGCACCACGCCCACCTGACGCCCACCTAAGGAATCAATGCTATCCCGTTCGCCTGCAGGTTGATGTAGCGAAGCCGCAACACTCGGCTCAGATGTTTAGCGGCAATTCTTTATATCTATTAAGGACTTGCAGGGAACCAAATGCCCCCTAACGTGCATATTACGGAAGAAGAGAACCCGACGCCCTTGGAGGGTCGGGAGTTTGGTTTGTAGATCGCTTTTAGGTGATGCCCCGACGAGTCCGCCACTGCGCAAGTCGCGCGGCTGCCTCGGCAATCTCAGCTTCGGAAGCGATATCAACCGGGGTGTATAAAAAAGAACATCCTGCGCGACCTTTTCGTGCCGTAATGCTGCGAGGGCGATCTCAGAGTGGCCGACAATAGGCAGACAGACTAGACAGATTTTGCTGGTGACACGGCCATGGTGGACAATAGGGAGTAGGTGCAATGAGAGTCTCCTCGATTGTCGGACTGCTGTTTGCAGCAGTGATGTTGGCGATCATTCYGGTCTCGCCGCAGGTGACACCGCGCGGCGTGGAGTTAAGCGCTGATCAAGCGCAGGCCGTCACGTACCGGCGCGCCCGCGTGACTGCGCGTCGTGTCGACCGTCGCGATTACCGCTATACGCGTCGCGCTGTGCGACGTGGTGCTTATTAACGGAGCGCGATGGGCAAGGGTGTTGGCGCGGGCAGAGAGCCAGAACCGGTTCCAGTCGTCGCAACGCGCGAGGCATGCTATGACCCCTCTACCAGCGGGCGACGCGTTCCTTACGGTCGCCATTATGAGCGCCACTTTCCTGACAGAGGTCGCTCTTTTCATCCTGATTGGAATGATCTGAACGGAGCGCAAGTGGCGGCGGCTCCCGTTAAAGTCTGCTCAGTCGGGCATAGCGGACAAGATTGGCGCAGGTTTGGTATCCGGGCGATCAGCGCGATCGAAAGCGCTTGACGCCGGTGGTATGATTTCCGCGATGTGGCCGTACTGACAGTCCCGATGCGTCGCCACGCATGCCCGAATAGATGGAGAAGGTCGGGTCCGCGGCTAATGCCGCGGCGGGTTCCCATGCCGAGGCGGGCGTCGCAAGGAGCGCGGAAAAAACGAGCGCTGCGCCCAAAAATTTGAAGCTGGTCATGGTATCCTCTTGTTACGCGTGCAACCGATGCGCGTGCTGTCGACATGAATGACAGTTAGGCGTTGGCATTCCCCTCGCGCAGGGGTGGCGCAATCACGCTTCGTCGATCGGCGTGATGCTGATGTCGGCAACCGGCCGCGTTTCGCAAGCCGTTGAAAAACTCTCTCCGGACTGTGAATAGAATTTTAGCCGCCGATGGCGCGTACACGCGCAACGGCGCGTGACGAGCGCGGGCCGGAATTTGTGATCGATTCCTCCGCCGACCTCGCGCAGCGGTAAACGACCATGAACAAATATTTCAATTTAAGGCGCCGGTCGCTCCACCCATTTCCAAAGCAGACGCCAAAATGTTTTGGCTTCTGTATCCAATGGAGAAAATGAAATGACCAGATTCAAAGTTCTGTCGGCTGGGCTGATCGCCGCATCCATACTGACCACGCCCCTGATGGCTCGGGAATATTGGCACGTCGCGAGGTCCGATGTCAGCGCCCCGCGTGGCGCCCTTGATGGGCGCGACTGCGTCCGCGCTCCGGACGTCGGCGCATATGCGTCGGACCCCTACACCAGACCCCCGTGCGAACCCACGTCGTTTAATTGATCAGTCGGCGCCGCATCGGGCTGAACAGCCCAGGCAATGAACCCGGATCGATAACGGTGTGCCCCTTGGCACTGTAATGTGGGGAGCCTGCGAATAGTTCGGGCTGGGAGCCGATTTGTCACCAGCCCGAATTCTTTAAATGACCCCACGCTGCTGCTGCCGAGCATCCCAATTCGCTGCGGTGGTCCGGTTGTGGCCCTTTTGYGAAGTGGCTGCCGACACCGAGTACGTCCGATTAGCGGTGGCAGACCGGAAGTGCGCGGGCCGTAGCCAAAACGGCGCTCTTGACCCAATCATGCTGGCCGCGAGGGCAAGGCCAACGCAAAGAGGACTGCGGATCCGGTCACTCATTATCTGTCACCTTGGCAACCAGACCCTAACGAAACCTGCGTCCCGTCGTCGGGCCGAGCTTGATCTATCTCAAGTCCCTGAGCGGCGATTGGCGTTGGTTGGCTTGCCCGATCGGACAGCCAGGTCCGATGTTCGGGGGGCACACAGCGCGCAACGCACGCCGAATGAAGTTGTCGCGATCAGATGGATAGCCGCAATGGATTCGCTTTGTCGGAGGAGAAAATGAAGCGAGCCGTCCTCATGACGACCATTGTCGCTCTCGGGGTGATCCAGGGGACACGCGCCGAGCTCCAGGCCGCCCAGTGTTCGTCCTTCTACATCTCGGAAATCAATCTCGTATCGACGGCCGACGGCGAGGCCGGGCACGTTCAGACCTTTGTGGGGTTTGGCCCCTCCAAGGAAGAGGCAGAGAAGAGCGCCCTGGGATGGTGCTCGCATATCAGGTTCGATCTTGAGACCTGTTTGAATTCGGATCGCCTGACCGCTCGCAACTCTCCGTCAGGCGGAGGTGACGCCGCACTTCATCTCAAGTACATGAAGGCAGTTGCGCGCATTACCRGCTGCAGTTAGAGCGCGTTCGCGASCGATCGAACGCGCTTGATCTATATCAAGCAGCTTGTGGCCATCTYGCAGCAGGTAACAGACGACGTAGCAGGACGAGCCCAGGTCAATGTTTCGGGGGCGCACCGGAGCGACCGGCATGCCACTGGCGGCATATTTCTGGAAGGTCGGAGCAGTGTTGCTCGCACTGCTCWTTGTYGCAGATTATTGGCTGCSGAGGGCCCCGACCGTCGATCAGGCGGCTGCGGACCGGCCGGCCATACKYATCCACTCAGATCGCAAATGGCCCGAGCGTATTGTCTTCGATACCCARTYGCCGGTGATCGTCGCCGCTGCGYCCGTGGCCGRGGCGACCGAGRTCGCAACTTCGTCGGATGTGGCCGAACCGCCCGTTACCGTCAGACAGAGCCCGGCGGTGGCGAATTCCTTCGCGATGCTGCCGAAACCGGATACACGYCCGCCTGAAACCGTCGATCGCAAGCGACAACGCAAGATGTTGCATGTTGCGGCTCGACCGAGGCGAAACSTCCAGCCGCAGATGCTTCTGGCGGCACRACAAGGGCAGTTCGGCTGGTTCGGCTTCAGARCCTGGTGATCGGCGTCCGGATACGATCCGAACGCCGAGTCTCGCGGCGCCTATTCGTACATCGCACAGACACTTCCCTGCCAACGGAGACACCTGCGCGCAACGCGCCGGGTTTGGCGGATCGTCGTCCTTGCAACGCAGACGCCGTTGATCCGCGTTCTGCCCACTCCGCAGGCGGCCGCGACCGGCGTGATCAGGCTCTCGGATTGGGGAAGCGGCCCGGGCGCCATGCTCAGAGCTGACGTCCCGAACATCAAGGTGAAAGTTGCGACGGCTAACCATCTCATCATGATGCATCTCCTTTCCAACCAAACGAACGCGAGGTTGCGCTCGCGAATGCAGCAGCCGCCGAAGCAAATCGTTTTGCCTCCATGATCGCCTCCATGAGCCGGGCAAATCCGGCATCATGAGGTTGGAAATTTCGGCGCGCCCCTTGCGCTAGATCAAGGGACGGCTCCGCTCTCCGGAAACTTCGCGAAGGTGAGGCAGATGTGCTGCCACTTTTTATGTGCATTTTTGTATCGTGAGTCGTTGCTGCGGCGAATCACGCGACCACAAACATCCTTGGTGTGGATCAACCAGCGCTCCTGCGCCGGCAAAATGCTGGACGCATCGCTATTGGCTGCGCAGGAATGACCTCGCATGCCGCAGGCCTGCGAGAACGGATGCGCTTGAGCATCAACGATTGGCTGCTGACGCTACTCACAATTCTGCTCGTATCGATCTGTATCCGGCGACGTTGTTGGCGCGACCAGTCACGCTGGAAGTCGGGGAGCAAATTGAACACGTCCACCAACAATCACCGCAGCGCCGGTCTTAAGCTGCAGACTGATGGCAGATTTCTGCGTGGCAGCGCCGCAAGCAAACGGATCCAAACTCCGGCCCTGCTGTCCTTTGGTGCAATGAACCTTAGGACAATACCGAGAATGTACTATCCCTGAAACTCTCGTCACCATGCGCGCCCCTAACC
>NZ_JBFULT010000610.1:0-4326 GCF_054049755.1 Bradyrhizobium sp. P5_C11_2 | reverse complement strand
GACCAGCACCAGCTTGATCTTCTTGTCCGGCCCGATGATGAAGACGTTGCGAACGGTCTGGTTGTCGGCCGGCGTGCGGGTGAGGGGATCGCCCGATGTGGAGGCCGGCAGCATCTCGTAGAGCTTCGAGACGTTGAAGTCGGTGTCGCCGATCATCGGATAGTTCGGCGCGGCGCCCTGGGTCTCCTTGATGTCCTCCGACCATTTGGAATGGCGGTCGACCGGATCGACCGAGAGGCCCATCAGCTTGACGCCGCGCTTGTCGAATTCCGGCTTCAGCTTGGCCAGCGCGCCGAGCTCGGTCGTACAAACCGGCGTGAAGTCCTTCGGGTGGGAGAACAAAAGCGCCCAGCTGCTGCCGATCCAATCGTGGAACTTGATCTTCCCTTCGGTGGTCTCGGCTTCGAAGTCGGGGGCGGTGGTGCCGATCGGGAGTGTCATGGTTCTACCTCATCATATTGAATTTACTTGAGAATTCAGTTCGGCCGTCATTGTCAGTATAGGGTCTTGGCGATCTCAAGTGAACCGCTTCAAGTAAAATGTGAATTCCTTCCATGAAGGGCCGATTTTCTAGCACCTTTCTGTTAGAGGGGCCCCTGCGGCGAAACATCTCCACCGGAGCCGCACGGTCTCGATTGCCCCGATAAAGCCTTTTATGACCCGCATCACGCTGGCCCGACGTTTGATGGAACCGAAACGGTCCTGACAGCGACCAATTGGCAACCATCGAGAAAAGTCGCGATCCCCGTATCGAATCATTAACCACCCCTTTACGTCCGCATGAAAATGCTGGTCGATCAGAAGAAATCTGGAAGTGAACTATGTCTGCCGCAGTGCCGAAGTCCGTTGAGTCGCCGTCCCTCGAACCGTCCTGCCGCGATACCGCGGCCCATGCGCTGACCATCGTGCGCGACGGCGTGATCACGGGCGAAGGCCCGACCACCAAGGGCCGGGTGCACTTTTCCCGCTCGCTCGATGCCGATGACACCGCCTGGTGCGCCCGCATCCTGACCGCCACAGCCGTCAACGACCAGCCGGTCAGCCGCGCCGAAGCCGAAGCGCTGTTCGAGATCAACGAAGCCGCGACCGAGCGTAGCGATGGCGGCCGGTTCGACGACCTGCTCGCCAAGGCCGTCGCCCACTACGCGGCCAGCGCCTCGGGCGTGAAGGTGCCGCCGCGCAGCGTCGCGCTGTCGGCGGAGTCCGACATCGAGAGCTGGGCGCCGTCCTATGCTTCGAAGGTCAACAGCGAGATGCTGGAGTGGATCGCCGGCCAGATGCGCGGCAAGCGCCAGACCAACCGCCGCCTGATGGCGATGGTGGCGACCTTCCTGGGCGCCACCGCGCTGCCTCTGGCGGGCCAATTGCCGAACGTGTTCGACATCGGCATGTAGGAATTAGAGATTGTCGCGCCCCTTGCGGGGCGCGAGCGAAGCGGCGGGGTTATTTCCCCGCCGTTTTTTGTTTGCCGGCGTCCGGCTCGAGCCCGAGCGTGCGGCCCGGGAAGCCGGCGGCGTCGAAATAGCGCTGGCTGCCGACGCGCTGCGTGTTGAGCACGGTCTGCAGGCCGTTCTCGGACATCTTCGACTTCTCCACGCCCTTGTATGCCTTCGGCACGATGCCGTTGGGCAAGGCCTCCGACATCACCCGGCCGACCAGGCCGCCGTTCTGCGCGCCGCGCAAGCCCATGAGCTGGGCGGCCGTCATGCCGACGTCGGCGTTGCTGACCGGCAGCTCGTCGACGAAGCCGGCTTTGAAGTCCGGTCCGATCGCGGCCATGAAGTTCATGGTGTCGCCGCGGCTGAAGCTGCCATGCATGCCCTGGCCCTGGCGCAGCACGGTGTCGGCCACTTGCACCGAGCAGTTGGTCGGCGCCTCGCCGCACTCGCTGGCATAGGAGCGGAAGTTGACGACGATCGCCGGCGTCGGCGTTGCCGCCTTGCCGCGCAAATTGATGCTCGACAGCGGCAGGGTGCCGGGGAAGCGGCCGAGGCGGTCGTCGACGAACAGGCCGGAGACATAGTCCTGCTCGAGCAGGGCCTTGATAGTCCTGGCCGCTAGCTTCTTGTCGTTGTTGGGCAGATAGACCAGGTCCGAGCCGCCATTGGTGGCGACGACGAGGTCGGGCTTCTCCGGATCCTTGCCGAGCACGCCGTTGCCGGCCTTGGGATGCTTGTTGCCTTCGACCTTCGCATTCTTGTCGTTGGGGTCGAACAGCGGCAGGTCGAGCGCCTTGGCGAGGTCGAGCGCGAGGAATCCCATCGGGAGGAAGTCCTTCGGCGTGTCGTCATAGCTGACCTTGGCCGAGGGGCTGGTCTTGCTTTCCTTGGAGATGGTCGAGAAGCCGTGGTCGGCTGAAACGATGATATTGGTCGAGGCGGCCAGGCCGAGCTCGTCGAGCGCCTTGCGGAGCTGGGCGAGGTTGGTGTCGGCGTTCTTGATGCCGGCCATCGAGGTCGGCCCGTTGATGCCGGGCATGATCTGGTTGAGGCTGTCGCCGGTGTTGTGCTGGCTGCCGTCCGGGTCGCGCGACCAGAACACCAGCACGAATGGCTTGTTGCGGGCCTTGAACATCGGCAGCACCACCTTGGCGGCGACGTCGGCGAAATAGGCCTGCTGCGCGACGTTGGCGACCGTGGTGCCCGGCGTCTTGGCGTCGCCCGCCTTGCTGTTGTCGCCGCGCGGCGGCGTGGCGATGGGGAGCCCGGCCTTGGTCAGCGCATCCTTCACCTCGTCCGACAGCGCCACGCCGTTCTTGCCGCCCGTGGAGTCGTCGAACACGACCGAATGCAGGCCGGGCTTTTCGGGTTTGTCGGTGTGGTCGAACTGGTAGGTCGGGCCGACCTTGCCGATGGCGGCCGTGCTGAGGCCCTTGTCGCGGGCCATCTTCAAAATCGTCTCTTCGTTGAGATAGTCGCCCTTGAAATGCTCGTCGATGTCGCCGAGCACGGCGTCGTTCTCGATGAAGGGGACCACGGTGTCGCCTGCGGGGACGGAGGTGTAGTTGGTCCAGATCGTGTTGGAGAACACCCCGGTGTCGCCGAGATAATGGCCGGTCGACATTGCCGAGCCGTTGGCCATGGTGAAGGTCGGGAACAGCGAATGCGGGTTCTTGAAATTGACGCCCTTGTCGCGGACCTCGGCCATCGCCGGCGCCGTCTCGGGCGTGACCTTCAGCGCACGCAGCCCGTCAGGGATGAAGAGGATCAGGTTACGGGGCGTGTTGTTCTGGGCGGAGGCAAGTCCGGTGGACAGGACTGTCAGTCCGGCGGACAGCAACACCAGTGAACGGCGCATCAAATCTCTCCCTGCCTGCGGTGAGGCGGCTCGGCGGCCGACCGCGGCCCCCCGCCATCGTTTAGTTTTGCTGCATGACAGTTTTGTTACAAGAGCGGCCGGCTATGCAAGAGGCACAGACAGGGAAGGTGATCTTGCGGCCCCGGTCTCGTCACCGCGCCCATGGCGAAGCGATCCAGAAGCGCTCCGTGACGGCAGTCTTGGCGGCCGCCTGGCCGAAATTAATCGTCGAAAGCAAATGTCCAAATTCTAATCGCTAAAAAATATCCGGCTATCGATGCCTGCCCCTGGCGCTGGGAGAACCGGCCGTCATTCCGGCGCGGTCAGCACCCGTGGATTTTGTGCCAGCGCCGGCGTGGGCTTCGCGGCGGGGGGATAGCCCTTGGCATTGGCCAGATCGCGGCGCAGCGACCGCGGCGCCGACTGAAGCGCGAAGATGATCGCGATCTGGGTTCGGTTATGGAGCCGGTATTTGCGCATGATGTTGCCGATATGCGCTCGCACCGTATTCTCCGAGATCTTGAGCTCGTAGGCGATGTTCTTGTTCTGCATTCCGCGCGCGATAAGCATCATCAGCTCGCGCTCACGCGGCGTCGGTGCAATCAAATCTTTCGGATCCGGGCTCATGACTTGCTCCTCCCTGGCTTTTGGTTTCGATGTTGTGACCACCMCAGCATGGTCTCACTCCGTCTTGAGTGCCTCGATTGGACTGAGCTTGGACGCCTTGTGTGCAGGATAGAAGCCGAAGATGAGGCCGGTCGCGATCGAGAAGGCGAGGGCGAGACCGATCGCCTCGCCGTCGATCGAGGTGATCCACCCGGCCATGCGCGCGACCGTCATCGACAGCGTGACGCCGCCGAGAACGCCGATGGCGCCGCCGAGCAGGCAGAGCACGAGCGCTTCGCAGAGAAACTGGAGACGGATGTCCCGCATCCGCCCGCCGAGCGCGCGGCGGATGCCTATTTCCCGGGTGCGCTCGGTCACCGACACCATCATGACGTTCATGATGCTGATGCCGCCGACCAGCAG
>NZ_JBFULT010000609.1:0-4330 GCF_054049755.1 Bradyrhizobium sp. P5_C11_2 | reverse complement strand
TTGTCGTACGTAGCGCGCACCCCAACGAGCCGCCGTAAGCTCGCGTGGTCGCCTGTGGCGGCTGGCCCCTATCGGCTCCCGAGGGACGTTGAGAGCCGCCTCTTGGCCGATCTGGCGGGCTACCGGAACCGGGATGCAGCCCTCGCCCTCGCGGTGTTCCTCGGGCGCTTCTGGAGCTCGCCGGCCCGCATCGTGGCAGCCTTCCCGATCGACCGCCGCGCCCTCACCGAGCACCCGGCTCTCGGCCTCACAGAAGCGCGTGTCCGCGGCGCTCTCGCCGCCCTGGAGGAGATCGGCTTCCTCGACCGCCAGATCCCCGAGCGCGGGAGCCGCTATCGGGCGACGGAACACGGCCTCCACCGCAAGCCCGTGCTGTGGCGGTTCGGCTCCGACTACGGCACTGCCTTCGGGAAGGCCAACGCGGCCGCGGAGCGGGCCCGTAGCGGCCATTCTACGTCTCGCCTGCCCATTGCGCCGGTCAAGCTTCAGAGACCGCCAGCGACCTCCGTATCGCATTCTCGCATGGTCGAGCCGAAGTCGCCCAAAAGCACCTCCAGCGGTAGCGTGGTTATGGGCGAGAAACCGAGCTTGCTCTCTGCCGTCGAGCCCGATCCGGGCCTCGAAGCTGCGCTCGCGCGTTGGAAAAGGGCTGTCGAGGGGTGAAGCGCAAACCTCGGGCCACCTTCGGAGCTGTCGTGACCGCTGAAGCCGAGCCTGATCCCGACGACATGCTTGCCGCGTTCCGCCGCTACGGTGCGGCCTTCGGCGAGATGCCGCCGCTCGTGGGCTGGAGCGGTCGCGACGCGGTCCTCGTGGAGCTCATCGGTGCTGCGGTCCGCGATGGCCGGCGGCTGGCCGAGGCGGATCTCGCGCGCGCAGGAGGCTTGGAGCCGGCGCCTGACGGGTCTATGATCTAGAACAGGATAAGATCTATCCAAGTAGGTCGGATTTTTGCATGGATTACCGTCAAAAATAGGCGCCAAATTATCCTCAAAAATCAGCCCGAAAGGGCGTTGCACGACCTGCACTAGTTGCGCTACTTTTTCCGGACGATCGGCGCACTGCGCGCGGTCAACAAATCACATCTCGCAAACCCGTCCGGCTCGCGCCGCGGCGGGTTTTTTCGTCTGGAGATCGCCGATGCCGTCCGAGTTTGTTTCCGTCGCCGCCGCGGCCCGCATGCTCGGGATCGCCCCGAATACGATGCGCCGGGTGATCGCGGCCGGGCACGTGCCCGCCTTCAAGATCGCCGACCGGGCGGTGAAGATCCGTCGCGCCGACGTGGAGGTCTACCTCGCCGAGTGCGTCGCCAAGTCAGCGGCCCGCCGCGCCGCGTAGCGTTGCCGCCTCGGCGAGCTCGGCGGAGACCGAGCTGCCCTCGACCGCGGCCAGACCGGCGAAGACCGACGGCTGAGTATCCGATGCGTGATCGGCGGTGAGCCCGCTCCCGCAACGAAAAAGCCCGCCCGACCCTGGCAGGTCGAACAGGCTAAGCTTCAATCAGCGAGTTCCCAATGCCCGACAACGTGCAGGCCCTCAAGGCCTCGCGCGCACCCGCACGTGCGCGATCCACAACTTTTGCTCCCTCAGACTTCTACCGTGCCTTGTCTCGGACCGGCTGTCGGGCGTGATCGCCGCGCCCGATCTGGCGCAGCAAAATCTTCCAGCCTTCAGCGCCTTGCTGCGGACCGGCCGCCACGCTCGCCGTGTGGCCGCTGTCGATCAAGCTGTTGATCCGACTAGGATTTTCGAGGAGCCGGCGCCCTCCTCGATCGATGGCTCTCGCGCACCCGCACGTGAGGCGCGCGTACACGCTCGTTCCAGTGGTGTTTTTAGTGGTCCATCTCCGGCCCGCCCACGCACCGCCGCCCGACGCGGCCTTTCTCCGGCCGAGCGGGCGCGCCTCAAGGGCGCGCTCCGCGCGGTCCGCAACACCGAGCTCCCGGCCTACCACTTCACCATCGGCGACGCCCTGCACGAGCTTGGGCCGGACGACCACGCAAAGGCCCGCGAGGTGATCGCCGACTTCCTCGCCCGGCTCGTCCGCGATCAAGGCCGCGCCGGGCTGCCGCAGTTCTACGCCCTGGCCTACGAGTGCCGCGTGTCGGGATCGAAGGGCGGCCCGCGCCTGCACGGCCACGTCGTGGCTCCGGCGACCGAGGAGATGGTCGCTTCCTACGAGAGCTCGGAGGCCTTCGGGCCGTACATGCGAGGCCGTGACGCCATCGTCCCGGTCTATAACTTCGACCGCCTCGCCAGGTACCTCGCCAAGGAGACCGAGGCGCTCCCCGGTGGCGGTGACCGGGTGATCCTGTCCCGTAGGCTGAAGGCCGCTGCGGTCGTCGCCGGCCACGTCGAGCCGTACCAGCGCACGACCGTCCGGCACGCCTCGGCCCGATCTGCCGATGCCGCCAGGAAAGGCAGGGAGGCCCGTCGCGCCTCGACCCGGCCCGATCCTGCCCGACCGCCCGAACCACCGCCTCCAGCCGCCCCTGCGGGCCCGGAGGTCTGTCCGATCATCGTGTCCGAACCCGCCCGCGAGCCCACAGAGCAGGGGGTTTCCGGGCCAGCCCTAAAGGAGCCGCCCGGAAATGGCCCGACCGCACGCACTCGTCGCCGACGAGCACACCCTCGACCTGTTGAAGAAGCTCGGCACCTTGCAGCCCACGCAGCGCGAGCTCGCGGCGACGATGAAGGTGGCGCGCTCGACCCTGGAGGCCTTCCTCAAGGCCAACCCGGAGGCGCAGGAAGCCTTGGACGACGGTCGAGCGACCGGCACCCTATCGCTTCGCAGGCGCTTGCTCACGAGCAACTCGCCGCATTGCATAATCTTCGCGTGCAAGAACTTCCTCGGAATGTCCGACAAGGTCGAGAACGTCAATGTTGAACGGCCATTTACTCGGGAAGATGCCGAGGAGATGACGGATGAAGAATTGGAACACTACATCCGGAGCCACATGAGCGAGCAAGCGGCAAAGCTGCGCGCCGCCGACGCCTGATCCGCCGAACATCCCTTACATCCTCAACCCGACACCCGCCGGCCGACCTGGCCGCCTCGCGGGAGGAGCTCCCATGTCCAAACTCACCGTCACCGCCGAGGTGCTTGACACCCTCCGGCGCCTCGGCCGCATCGCCGCGACCATGCAGGAGACCGCCGAGTTCTTCGACGTCACCGAGGGAAGGTTGTCCGTCTTCCTCGCCAGCCACCCGCAGGCCCGCGCTGCCTTCGATGCCGAGCGCGTCGGGGCGAAGGTGTCCCGCCAGCGCCGGCAGTTCCGCAGCGACGCGCCGGCCGACATGATCGCGACCGGGATCCGCTTCGGCATGCTCTCGAAGGAGCCCCGCCGATAAGCATGAACGTCGAGATCATCCTCTCCCTCGTCGACTGGCTGCCGGCGCAGTCGGGCGCCAGGCGGGCCGCGTGCGCCGCGACGCGCTGCTCAGCGACACCACGTGATCGGCCAGCACGACCGGCTGGCCCCCAACCCCCTACCTCTCAGATCTAGGAATTTCCCATGCTCAAGGCTGTCATCAACAACCCCTCTGAGGTCGAAGCGCATCTGCGCAGCCTCTACGTCGAGAGCTCCAACGCCCCGACCGCCGGCCGATGGATCCTGCACGTCGAGCACGTCGATGGCGTTGGCCTCGGCAATCTGAGAGGCCTTGGCGAGACTGCCGAGCGCTGGCAGGGCAGGGCCACGAAGGCGATCGTCAACGACAAGATCTCTGCGGCCCTCGACGCGGCCGGCGTGGATCCGGCCTGGCGGGACGACTTCGCCGAGACCCTCCTCGGCTCGATCCGGCTACGCGAGGACGGCGAGGACGTCACCGTCGAGGTCGTCGACGAGCAAGGGATCCAACGCATCGGTCGAGGCGGCGCGTGGATGGGCGTCGAGGACGCCGTGAGCGACCTGCGCGATCGGCATCCGAGGTGCTTCAACCACGGCTCGGCCTCGCAGGCCTCGGCCGGCACGTCACCAGCCTCCCCGGCCGCGCCCTTCACCGGCAAGAGCCCCTTCTCGAAGGAGCACTGGAACCTCTCGCGACAGGGAGAACTCTACCGGACCGATCGTCCCCTCTATGACCGGCTGAAGGCCGAGGCCGATCGGGCTGCTGCCCCGGCCGAGCACGGAAATCCGTTCCACCGTGAGACCTTTAATCTCACGAGGCAGATGATGCTCATCCGCTCCGACCCGACGCGGGCTGAAGTGCTGCGCGCCGAGGCGGTTGCGTGAGCGTGCGCGGGGGCCTCGTGGCGGCCGGGCGGCGATCTGCCTGCCCGGCGCCTCATCTTGGCCGTCCCCGACCCGCCCCAGCGGCAGAAACGATT
>NZ_JBFULT010000608.1:0-4349 GCF_054049755.1 Bradyrhizobium sp. P5_C11_2 | reverse complement strand
CTGTTGCCCTGGATCGGCTTGCCGTCGGATCCCGTCATCGAGAACTGCGTTTCGCCGGTCTGGCAGCGCTCGTCCGCAGCAACCGCGAAGCCGACAGTCACGGGATCATAGTCGCGGTGGCCCATGCAGAATTTCGTCGGGCGCTCGTTCTGCGGCTTGAGCAGCCAGTACAGCGAAGGCACCGAACCGTTGTGCAGATAGGGAGCGGTGGCCCAGATGCCGTTCAGCGGCCGCGCGCGATAGCGCGGCCCGGGTGCCGGGTTGAGACAGTTCTTGCGCGCGAGGTTCCACAATTTCGCCCGCTCCGCTTCCGGGGTCTTGTCGTCGTCCATCCACTTGCGGGCCACGAGATCGACGACCGTCATGAGGCCGAGCGCATACACCATCTCGGTCGGCGAGCTCGCGGTCGGGACGTCGCATTGCCACCAGGTCTGGAGGTCGGCCGTATTCACCTTCAGGAAGCCGGGTACATCGACAACCCTGTTGCTGAGCACGAGCGACTGTTCGGGATCGGTCTTGATCTCCTCCGTGGGAATCGTCACCGCGTTCAAGACCTTGCTGTCGCCGCTTGGCTCCCAATGCCGCGAGGACCAGAAAGCCGGGGTGTCGACGGCCGGCAGGTGACACCCGGAGCACATCTCGGCGTAGATCGCACGGCCGCGTTCGATGCGATCGGTTTTCAGCTTCCACGCGTCGTCGAGGATCTGCGACGGCCATTTCGGCGCCAGCAGGCCGCCGAATTTCGGCTCGGCGGCCTTGAACGGATCGGGCCCCCTCAGCATGTCCTCGATCCAGCCGAGTGTGTTGATATGGACCGAGGACCGCCACAGCCTGTCCTCGGGATAGGCGTCGGACAGATTGAGCAGTGCGGTCACGCCGAGCGCTTCGCCGGCGTTGCGGATCAGCGGCTGCTCGATCGAGGCGTCGTATTGAGCGAACTTGAACCACGGCACGGTCCAGATCGCGGGATAGCTGACCGGCGCGTCCTGGGCATGCAGGTTCTTCTCGAAGCCGCTGAGCCCGCTCAACGCGAGATCCTGCGAAAAGACCTGGTTGCCGATGCGATTGAGGGCGTCGAGGCGGCCGAACCCTTCCTCGGTGTCCTTCTGCACCTTCTTGTCCCAGGTCTCCTTGTGCTCGATCGTCTCGTTGTACTTGTTCTGCCAGTCGATCAGAAACTTGCCGATCGCGCCGAGCTGCTGCTTGAGCGCGTCGTGGTCCGCCTTGCTGGCCTCGGGGCCGAGCACGCGATCGGCGAAGCGCTGGAAGCGGAACGGGACGTACAGCGTGTAGGCGATCGACAGGCCGGTCGAGAGCTCGAGCTTCTTCAGGTCGGTCATCGCGGGCCCGCCGTCGAAGCGCACGTCCACGCCCTTGTAGTGGATCTGGCCGGTATGGCAGGCCGCGCAGGTCAGCCCGATCTTGTCCTCTTCGCGACGGCCGGTCGCGGGATCGGCGACGCCGGTCATCCGCGCGAAGCCGACCGGCAGGCCGTCGACGTTCTCCGCCGGGGTCCATCTGGTCGACCAGTCCGACGCCTGCGTCGTCTCATAGACATTGGCGTAACCGAAGCGGCGGAGCGTCGTCACGTCGGTCTGGATCGACTGCGGGCTCGAGATGAAGCCGAAGCGCTCGAGATAGGCGCTGTCCTTCATCATGCCGGGCCGTGAGAACAGATGGAGGCGCGGCTGCTCCAGCGCCAGGAACCAATTGTAGGGCACCGGGAAGGTCGCGGTGCCCTGGCTGGCGTGATGAAACCAGTGCCGGTCCTTCAGCGACCAGTTCTGCTCGAGCCAATAGGCGGCCGTCGTCTCCGGGACCCTCGGCAAGGGCGGCGGCAGCAGCTGCGCCAGGATTCCCTTCTGCGGCAGCATGGCGCGGACCTGGTTGGGGAATTCGGCGACCGCGACGAGCGCGACAAGACCGAGGCCGATGAGGAGCGCTGCGAACGCGAATGCCCAGCGGAACCTGAGCTGGCAGGCCGACAGCAGCGGCTGTGACACGAGCCGGTGGTTGATGCGATCGGGGAATTGGCGTTCGTTGAACAGCGTGCGCACATCGGCGATGCTGAGGTAGCGGTCTTCACCTTTGCCCTTGCCCATGATCTTCAGGAGGACCGGCCATTCGAATTTCATCAGCAGCGGGTAGTACCAGCGCGCGGCGCTGCCGGCGCGCTTGAGGTTGTCACTCATGAAGGTCTTGATTTCCGACGCGTTGAGACCTTGCTCGGCGTTGCCGCCGTCCGGATCGGTGTAGGTACGGCCGAAGCTCGCAAGCCGCGCGATCTCGTCTTCGTTGACCTTGCCGTCGACGCCGAGAATGCGCGAGCCGGCGCCGCGCTTGTCCAGCGGGCCGCCGCGCAACGCGTCGAGCTGCGCGCCCGACCAGATGCTCTTCAGGATGTGACGGATGCCGTTGGCGATGAGCGCCACCCCGCGGACCTGGATGCGGGCCCAGACCTTCGTCGGTCCGGTTTCGCCACTCGCATTCGCGATGGTCTGCGACAGCGTGACGAGCGGGACGGTCCCGCCGTCGACGAAGCCTTCGCCGACCAGGCCGCGCAGGAACGGGCAGGGATTGTCGGGCGAGACCTGGATCGAGGGATCGAAGGGGGGCTTCGAGGCGGGGTGATGCATGGCCCAAATTCCTGAAAACAGCGAATCGTGAAAAGCAGGCGCGCCGATAGAGCGCGGAAAGTCCTAACAAACCGCCAGCGCGGCCGCCGCCGACTATACTACTTCAGCGTGTGACAAAGTGTGGCCGAATTCACTGTGCTGTCAACAAGAGCGGACGTGAGGTCGTCGCGCGGTCGCGGCTTGCCCTCAAGATTCGGCGGCGCGTTTGACGTCGCTCTGGACCAGGGTCAATTTGCCGAGCRGGACGCCCGCTTTGAGCAGGCCCTCGCGGTAATGGGCGATGTCCTCGGGCCGTTTCCAGTGAAAATTACGCAAGTGCCGGTCGACATTCAGGGTCGGGTAGTTGCCCATGAGCACGCAGGTCGCCTCGCTCGCTTCGCCGGCCCGCCCCAATTGCGCCAGCGCCGCGGCGCGGATCGCCAGCGCCTGCATGTGGTTGGGATTGATGTAGAGCTGCTCGCGGGCCCATGACAGGGTCGCGTCATACTGCCCCAGGAGATAATGGCTGAAGGCGTTCAGCGCCGCCCATTGGTAGCGCGGGTCGCTGTTGTCGCGCTGCGCCGCCATCGAAAACAGCTCGATCGCCTCGCGGTGCTCGCCGATGACGAAATGGCAGATGCCGAGCACGCCGCGCGCGCCCATGTCGTAGGGATTGAGGGCGACCGCGCGCTTGGCGGCGTCCATCGCCGCCTCGTCATGCCCCTCCATGGCGTGGGCCCAGGACAGGATCGAGAACGCGAAGGAGGAGCGCGGGTCGAGCCRGACGCTGGTCTCGGCGAGGTTCATCGCCTCGGCCCACATCTGGCGCGTGCCCTTGACCCAGCCGAACTGGATGCTCTGGATCTGGATCGTGGCGAGATAGGCATGCGCGATCGACAGTTTGGGCTCGAGCCTGATGGCCTCCCGGAACAATTCGACGGCGGCGGTCAAATCTTCCTTGGTCTGCCGGTAGTAGTGGGACAGCCCCTTGAGGAAGCGGTCCCAGGCCGTCACGTCGGTCGAGAGCCGCGCCGGCGCCGAGGCCTCGGCCCGGACGATCTCGGTGGCGATGGCGGCGGACAGGTTCGTGGTGATCTCGTCCTGCATCGCGAAGAGGTCGCCGATGTCGCGGTCGTAGCGGCCGGTCCAGAGCTGCTCGCCGGTCTCCGGCGCGATCAGCTCGGCGGTGACGCGGATCTTGGCTCCGGCGCGCCGCACCGAGCCCTGGATCAAATAGGTCGCATCGATCTCCCGCGCGATCAGGCGGGTGCTGCCGTTGTTGCCCTTGAACGCGAAGGTCGAGTTGCGGCTCAGCACGCGATAGAAGGATTGCAGCGACAGCGCGTGGATCAGGTCCTCGGTGAGGCCGTCGGAGAAATATTCATCCTGGGCGTCGCTGAGATTGGCGAAGGGCAGCACGCCGACGATCGCGGTCCGGGACTGCGGCGAGAGGGGGGACGTCTCCTTCAGCGCGGGCGCCAGCGCCGGTGCGCCCTCGTGCGTCCAGGTCCAGACGCCGATCGGATCCTTGATGTTCTTGAAGCGATGGTTGCCGGCATCGACCAGCGGCACGGTGAGATGCTTGCTCGCCTCCTTGTAGGCCTTGGCCGAGATGGCGAAGCCGCCGGGGCTCGCCACGGATTCGAGCCGGACGGCAATGTTGACATCGTCACCGAAGACCTCGTCCTCATCGGCGATGACGTCACCCATATGGATGCCGAGGCGGAACTGCAT
>NZ_JBFULT010000607.1:0-4364 GCF_054049755.1 Bradyrhizobium sp. P5_C11_2 | reverse complement strand
CGGCGGCGTCGGCAGCTTTTGGGGCGCGGTCGTGGCGGGGTTGCTGGTCGGACTATGTGTCGGTCTCGCCGGCGCCTACGCGTCCGAATGGTCGCTGTTGTCAATGTACGTCCTGCTCGTTGCCGTCGTGACGTTCCGTGCACGCGGCCTGTGGGGCAAGAAGAGCGTGCTCGAGGCCTAGGGAATGATTGTGGGATCAAATTCTTCACCTGACGCCGCGCGCCTCGTCACGCCGACGATGCTGGTGCTCTGGCTCGTGCTTGCAACGGTGCCGCTCTGGATCACGCGGATCGGGCTCTATCCCTATCTCGGCATAGAGATCCTGATCTGGTCGCTCTATGCGCTTGCGTTCAATTTGGTGCTGGGCACGGCCGGACTTCCCTCGTTCGGACATGGCGCCTATTTCGGCATCGGCGCCTATGCGTTCGGGCTCTGCCAGTTCGACATCGTCGCCAATCTCTGGATATGCCTCGCTGCCGCGGCCGTGGTCGCGGGGCTTGCCGGCGTGCTGGTGGCGCTGTTCATCTCGCACCGGCGCGGCATCTATTATGCCTTCATGACGATCGCGTTCGGCCAGATCTTCTGGACGCTGGCGATCAAGTCGCACCGCATCACCGGCGGTGAGGATGGGCTTCTCAAGATCAAGCGGCTTCCGGCCGATTTCGGGCTGGCGTCGTTCGATCTCACCGACAATGTCGCATTCTACTATTTCGTGCTCGCGGTCTTCGCGGTCGGTACCGCCGTATTGTGGCGGCTGGTGCACTCGCCCTATGGCCGCGTCGTCGCTGCGATCAGGCAGAGCGAGGTTCGCGCCGCCCATCTCGGCTATAACGTCTGGCTCTACAAGGCGTCTGTGTTCGCGCTGTCGGCGGCCGTGTCCGGCTTTGCCGGCGGACTGTTCGCGATGGCGCAGCTTGCCGCATTCCCCGATGTCATGAGCCTGCATCAATCCGGCTACGTCGTGATGATGACGCTGGTCGGTGGCGGGCTCGTCAGCTTCTGGGGGCCGGTGATCGGCGTGTTTCTCTTCCTCACCGCGCGCGACGTGATCGGCGCGCTGACCAATGCCTGGATGCTCTATTTCGGTCTGCTGTTCATTGCGATCGTGCTGTTCCGCCCTGAAGGCATTGCCGGCGCGCTCTCGGCCGCCATGCAGCAACATTCATTGAACGCGCTAAGGCGACGCGGTACGTCGGCAATGCGGCTGTTGGTCGGGGGCGGACGATGAGCATGATCGAAGCCGCCGGTGTCCACGTCCGCTTCGGCGATCGCGTCGTGCTGGAAAGCGTCGATCTCGCGGTGGCCGAGGGCGAGTTTCACGGCGTGATGGGCCCGAACGGTGCGGGCAAGACCACCTTCTTCAACGTCCTCACCGGCAGGGTGAAACCGAGCCGCGGCAGAGTCCTGCTCGGCGGCGAGGATGTCACGGGATTGAGCCCGCACCGTATCGCCGCCAAGGGCATCGCCCGCTCGTTTCAGATCATGACCCTGTTCGACGAATTCTCCGCCCGCGACAACGTCATGATGGGCTTGCCCGCGTTTCGCGCCCGTGGCCTCGATATCGCCCGTGCCGCAGCCGGCGACCCCAGGTTTGCCGAGCAGGCATCCGAAGCGCTCGCCGCGGTCGGGCTTGCCGACAAGGGCGATGTCCGCGCCAAGGACCTGTCCTATGGCGACCGCCGCGCACTGGAGATCGCGGTCGCGCTCGCGCAGGCCCCGCGCGTGCTGTGTCTGGACGAGCCGACCTCCGGCCTCGGCTCTGACGGCGTGCAGCGGCTTGCCACGCTGGTCGCGCGTTTGAAGGGCAAGCTCACCATCGTCGCGATCGAGCACGACATGGAATTCCTGTTCTCGCTCGCCGATCGCATCTCGGTCATCCATTGGGGCCAGGTGGTGGCGCGCGGCACGCCGCACGAGCTGCAGCAGAACGAATGGGTGCGGCGCTCCAACCTCGGGAAGTTCGCATGATCCTCGAAGTGGATGGGGTCGATACCTTCTACGGCGAAACCCAGGCGCTGTTCGGCGCCTCGCTCGCCATCGAGCACGCCAAGGTCTTTGCACTGCTCGGGCCCAACGGCGCCGGCAAGACCACCATGCTCCGTTCGATCCTCGGCCTGACGCGTCCGCGTCGTGGCGCGGTTCGCTTCGACGGGCACGACGTGACGCGCGATCCGACCCACGAGATCGCGCGCGCCGGTATCGGCTGGGTGCCCGACGACCGGCGGCTGTGCCCGACCTTGTCGGTCGCGCGCAATCTGTCGATCGCGCAGAAGCGCACGCGCTTTCGCAACTGGAGCGTCAAGGAGGCCGCTGCGATCTTCTCGCCGCTCGAATATCTCATGGAGCGCGACTGCGAGAACCTGTCGGGCGGCGAGATGCAGATGGTCGCCATTGCGCGCGCACTGGTCGGCTCGCCGGGACTGGTGCTGTTCGACGAGCCGAGCCAGGGTCTTGCGCCAAAGATCGTCGGCGACGTGCTCGCCACCATCTTGCGCATGAAGGAGGAGGGGATCGCCTCGCTGGTCGTGGAGCAGAATGCCGAGATCGCGCTGTCGGTGGCTGACCATGCCGCGGTGATCGATCGCGGCCGGATCGTCTGGACCGGCGAGGCCGCCACCTTGCGTGACGATCGCGCCCTTCGGCAGCGCTTGCTGGGAGTACAATAAGTGACCGCACCGCTGCTCGTCCTCGATGATGTCCGCAAGGTCTACACAAGGGGCCGCCTCATCCGCCGCCCGACGTTCACGCTTCAGGCGAACCTGTCGTTGGAGGAGCCGGGCATTGTCGGCGTGGTCGGGCCGAACGGCGCCGGCAAGACGACCTTGTTCGAGATGATGACCGGCTCCAACGCGCCGACCTCGGGGCGCGTGCTGGTCGCGGGCACCGATATCCACGGCGTCAAATATCGCGAGCGCGACCGGCTCGCGATCCACTATCACCAGTCCTATCAGGTCCGGCGGTTCCGCAGGCGCGTTCCGTCCGCCTTGCTGGCGCCGTCGCCGACCCGGACGCCGCTGGTTCACCTGTTCGACGAACCGCAGTTCAACCTGCAGGACGGCTATATCGGCTTCATGCTCGATTTCTTCCGCAAGCTGCGCGACGAGGGCAGGCTGGTCGTTCTCTGCATGCATCCGACAGCCAGCTGGCACCTCGACATCCTCGCCGAGATCGCCGGGCAATTCCTGTTCGTCGCCGGTGGCGGGGTAACGCGGATGGCGGACTTCCGCACGCTCGCCGCCGAGCCGCGCTTCCGACTCTATCTCGGACCGGAGATGACGCGCGCCGCGGACGCGATCTGTCATAGCTCGACCTAAGTCATCAGCGACAACAAGGAGACTCCGTTGACCTATTCGAACACGCAGCTTTTCATTGCCGGCAAATGGCGACCGGCCCATTCCGGCAAGGTGATCGAGGTGCGCAATCCCGCGACCGAGGAGGTGATCGGCACCGTTGCGCATGCCGGCCGGTCCGATCTCGACGAGGCGCTCGCCGCCGCTTCGGCCGGCTTCAAGGTCTGGCGCAACGTTGCCCCCTTCGAGCGCTGCCGGATCATGCGCAAGGCCGCCGCGATCATGCGCGAGCGCAATGACGAGATCGCGCCACTGCTGACGATGGAGCAGGGCAAGACGCTGGGCGAGGCCAGGATGGAGGCAATGGCCGCGGCAGACGTCATCGAGTGGTTCGCGGAGGAGGCCAAGCGCGCCTATGGCCGCTTGATCCCCGCGCGCGGCCCCGGCATCTACCAGATCGCGATGAAGGAGCCGGTCGGCCCGGTCGCCGCGTTCACGCCGTGGAATTTCCCGATCAACCAGGTCGTGCGAAAGCTGTCCGCCGCGCTCGCCGCCGGCTGCTCGATCATCGTCAAGGCGCCGGAGGAGACGCCAGCCTCGCCGGCGCAGCTCATCCGCGCGTTTGCCGACGCGGGCGTGCCCGATGGCGTCATCAACCTCGTCTACGGCGTACCGTCGGAAATCTCCGAATATCTGATCCCGCATCCGGTGATCCGGAAAATCTCCTTCACCGGCTCGACCCATGTCGGCAAGCAGCTCAACGCGCTTGCGGGCCTGCACATGAAGCGCGCCACCATGGAGCTCGGCGGTCATGCGCCGGCGATCGTCTTTGCGGATGCCGACGTCACCTCGGCCGCGAAGATTCTGGCGGCAGCAAAATATCGTAACGCCGGCCAGGTCTGCATCTCGCCGACGCGGATGCTGGTGCAGGACGATGTGTTCCGCGAATTCGTGGATCAGTTCGTCGACAGCGCCAAGGCGTTCAAGGTCGGTAATGGCCTCGATCCCGAGTCCAAAATGGGCTCGCTCGCCAATCCGCGCCGCGTCACCGCCATCGAAGGCATGGTGCAGGAC
>NZ_JBFULT010000606.1:0-4383 GCF_054049755.1 Bradyrhizobium sp. P5_C11_2 | reverse complement strand
CCCCTGCTGCTTGAGCTTCGCGACGAGCTTGGATCCGATCAATCCCGTCCCACCAATCACGACGATCTTCATGGCGCGTCTCCTCGCATGCGACGAGCGTGAGTGATCCCGATCCGTGAGCCGATCACGTCACGTCGCCCAACGTGATGCGAAGCGCAGCTTACCCGAGCAATGCGGCGAGCTCTTGCCTGTAACCGGCCTGCCTTGCCGGAAAATGCTTCAGAAAACTCGTTGCAGCGGGTTGGGCGCCGCGCCTGCCGCAGTCGGATCCAAGCCCACCGCAAAAGTCGGCTGCATCTGCTCAGCCCATTTGGAGGCGACGAAATTGCACCGAGATCAATGTTCTTATTGTACTGGTAATTGCACCGGTTCATATTGCGTGCATCGACCAAAATGCACCGAGATGTGGTCGCGCCCGACAAGGCGGAGAATGAGAATGAGCATGAATTATCTTGATGTGTTTCTGGCATTCCTAGGAATGACCTTTGGCCTGCCTTCAGTGCTGCCCGGCCTCTTTTTCCAGCGGAAGGCCGCGCCGCCTCGGACGTCGCAAGCGATGTCAACCGACGTCGGCCCAACAGCAACCGATGACGACGTCACGGCGACTTGAGCCGAGTCTCGCCCGCGATATTTCGGCGCGACGCGAGCTGAGGCGCGAGCGTGACGGTCATGGAGATGCGCAGATGGATTTGACGGTCGCCACAGTGATCATCGCCTTTTCCGGCGTCTTCCTGATCTGCTTCTTGAAGGGCGCATTCGGCGGCGGCTTCTCCATCGTCGGCATTCCGTTGCTGTCGTTCGTGATGGATCCGGTCACGGCGGGTGGCCTGCTCGCACCGCTCTTCATCGCCATGGACCTGTTCGCGCTGCGCTACTGGAAGCCTTCGACATGGTCGAAGCCGGACCTGGTGCTGCTGTTGCCCGGGCTCGTGATCGGCATTGCCCTCGGCTATCTCTTGTTCCGTGTATTGGACCATCGCGCCGTCGCGATCGTGATGGCGGTCGTGACGTTGATCTTCGTTGGCATATGGCTCGTGAGTGATCCGAAGGTGGTCATTCGTCCGCGCTCCTCGCCGAAGGCGGTTGCTGCCGGTCTTGCCTCGGGTGTCACGACCATGGTCGCGCATTCCGGCGGACCGCCGCTGGCGATGTACCTCCTGCCGCTTGGCCTCAGCAAGGAGGTCTACGCGGGAACGACGAGCCTGTTCTTCACGGTCGGCAACGCGGTCAAGGTGGTACCGTGGCTGTTGCTCGTGCGGCCGGCGGGCAACGTCTGGATCGTGATGGCGGCGTGCCTCTTTGCCATTCCCAGCGGCGTTTGGCTCGGCTGGCAGCTGCACGGAAAGCTGGACCAGCGGCAGATCTACCGGGCGTGCTACGGACTGCTGGTCGTGACGGCGTTGAAGCTGATGTGGGACGGAGTGTCTGGTTATCTCGGATAGGCTGCAAGTCGCTCCCCATCACGGCGCGACCATCGTTCGACAGCCCGCTCACAGATCACGCGATGATGTCATCATGCCGGTGTTTTGACGAGCGCAAAACACCAAGGAAAACAACACTTGGGCTACTGTGCATGGGGTTGTTTTCTCGGTTTTTGATCGAGGCAGTCGGCTCCGGCCTTCACGCCCCGCAGATGATCACGCCGTACCAGCCGAGGCCGCGATAGGTCTCATAGCCAGGCGTGGCGTGGAAGGCGACCAGCGTGCCTGTGCGGTCCTGGTAGAAGCCGGAGCGCTGGCCGTTCAGTGACAGCTGTATCCGCTCGCTGAGGATACCCTGGCCGTCGGAGGCCGCGATCACGCGAAAATTGGAATCGACCAGCAGCACGCGGGCCTTGTCGCTGTCGCCGACGCGGACCCCTTGCACGATGGCGCGCGCCTGCGCCTCCCAGTCGAAATGGATGGCGAGAACGCCGATCGGCGCGCCGTTGGCCTGGCCGCCGGCGCGCACGCTGGCGCAATACGTCGCCACCTGCGCGTTGCCGAGCAATGGCTGGTTCTCGACGTCGCCGGCGACATAGTCGTCGCCGGAGCGCAAGGTCCGGGCCTCACGAAACCATTTGGTGTGGGCGACGTTCTGGCCGACGGCGCGAAAGCGGTCGGCGCGGCCGTTGGCGATGACGTTGCCGTCGAGGTCGCAGAGCCAGAGATCGAGATAGACGGTGTAGGCGCCGAGGATCACGCCCAGGCGCTCCGACGCATGGGAGACGGCCGCAGCGCTCGGGGAAGCCGCGCAATCGACCACGGCGGAGTCGGTCGCCCACCAGCGCACGTCGCAGGTGCGCTCATAGAGGTTGCGGTCGATCAGCTCGATGGCATTCAGGGACAGATCGACCATGCGCTCGCCGCGCGAGCGCTGGCTCATGCGCTCGATCGAGGCGACGAGGTCGCCGGTGCGTTTTGTCAGTTGGGTCTCGAGTTCGCGGGCGATGGTCTCGACCTGCTGGCCGACGCCACGCACCTCCTGCGCCACCACGGCGAAGCCCGCGCCCTGCGCACCGGCGCGCGAGCTCTCGATCAGCGCGTTCAGCGCCAGCATCTTCATCTGGTTGGTGATCTGCTGGATCGACTTGGTCTTGTCGACCGCGATCTGGTTGACCTCCGCGGTCAACCGGTTGATCAGCGCGGAGATGTCGGAATCATCGTCGGGTTCGGTGGTTCCGTTCGCAATCGGCTTGGCTTTCAGACCCAGCGCAGCAGACATCGGGGGACTTCCCTTGGCAATGAGGCCTGATCTGCAAAGAACCCGGAACAACAAATTACAGATCGAATACGAGTCTTTTTCGAGGATTCCGCCTAACGCCTGCTTAATTTGCTGTTTGGCGGAATGCCTAAATGGTAGTCAATCCGGCCTGTACAGCGGCCATCCACCGCTTTGTGCCCGGTTGCCGTTGCAAATCCCGAGGGATTCCCGGCCAATCCCCTTAAGTGAGCGGCCGGACGCCTGCGTGAGGTCCGGTCCTCGAGTTCCCAACAGTCAGTCCCTCGAATCATGACGCCGCCGGCCACCACCTTGCCCGTCGAAGCGCCCCAGGCCTTCCTGGGTGTAGCGCGCTCGTTCACCGACAAGCTCTGGCGGGACCGGCTGGACGCGCGGGGGGCGGCCAAGGCGCTGGCTATCGTGCAGCGCCACCAATTGCCTGAGCTGCTGGCGCGGGTGCTGGCGGGCCGCGGCGTCGACGCCGATGCGGTCGCCGACTTCCTCGATCCGACCATCCGCAAGCTCCTGCCGGACCCGTTCACGGTCACCGAGATGGAGGCCGCGGCGAAGCGGATTGCAGACGCGGCAGTGCGGGGCGAAAAGGTCGCGATCTTCGGCGACTACGACGTCGACGGCGCCACCTCGGCGGCGCTGCTCGCCTGGCATCTGCGCCATTGCGGGCTCGATCCGCTGATCCACATCCCTGATCGCATCTTTGAGGGCTATGGCCCGAACGTCGAAGCCGTTCGCGGACTCGCGGCAAAGGGCGCCACGCTGCTCGTCACCGTCGATTGCGGCACCACCAGCATCGAGCCGCTCGCCGAAGCCAAGCGCCTCGGCATGTCCGTGGTCGTGATCGATCATCACCAGGCCGGCACGGAACTGCCGGTGGTCGACGCACTGGTCAATCCGAACCGGCTCGACGATCTCTCTGGCCTTGGCCATCTCGCCGCCGTGGGGCTGGTGCTGGTGACGCTGGTCGCGGTCAACCGCGAGCTGCGCCAGCGCGGCTTCTGGACATCCGAGATGCCCGAGCCCGACCTGCTCGGCATGCTGCATCACGTCGCCCTCGGCACGGTCGCCGACGTGGCGCCGCTGATCGGGCTGAACCGCGCCTTCGTCGCCAAGGGCCTGATCGCGATGCGGCGGCGCGACCATGTCGGTCACACCGCGCTGATGGATGTGGCGCGCCTCAACGGGCCGCCGGAGGCCTGGCATCTCGGCTTCATGCTGGGGCCGCGCATCAATGCCGGCGGCCGCATCGGCCGCGCCGATCTCGGCGTGCGGCTCCTGCTCGAGGGCGACAGCGTCGAGGCCGCGCGGATCGCCGCCGAGCTCGACCGGCTCAACAGCGAGCGCCGCGTCATCGAGCAGGCGGCGGAGGCGCAAGCCGAAGCCGAGGCGCTCGCCTCGATCGGGCTCGAGGACAAGCTTGGCGTCATCGTCACGGCCTCCGAAGGCTGGCATCCCGGCGTGGTCGGGCTCGTCGCCTCCCGGTTGAAGGAGAAATTTTCGCGCCCCGCTTTTGCCATTGCGCTGGAGCCCGGCGGCATCGGCACCGGCTCGGGCCGCTCGATTGCCGGGGTTGATCTTGGCAAGGCCGTCCGCCAGGCGGTGGCCGACGGCATCCTGCTGAAGGGCGGCGGCCATGCGATGGCCGCGGGCGTGACGCTTCGCAAAGAG
>NZ_JBFULT010000605.1:0-4385 GCF_054049755.1 Bradyrhizobium sp. P5_C11_2 | reverse complement strand
AGCGCGGCGTCTTCGGTCCCATCGCCGCGTCATGCACGAAGGCTCGCTTACGCCACTTCGCGACTGTCTTGGGGTTCAGTCCATGCTGGGCGGCAAGATCTTTGAGCGGAGCTTTCGATCGCTGTAGCGTTGCTCTGACCGCGTGCGTGGTCGTGGCGCAGCCGTGAAGAACCTGTCCCATAACGCCTCCCGGTGTGCGGCGGTTACAGCTAAATTGATGCCACCACACCGCGGGACTGCACACCTAGCACCTGCGGGATTCTGCCAGATTGCCAGACGTCGAAGAGGCCGCGCGTCAATTCAGCTACTTCGATAGAGATGCCGGCAGCATCAGAGCCGCCGGCATCTGCAGAGCTTGATCAAACGGCCTTGCGGTGACGCTTGGGCGCGCTCTCTGTCATCAATCCTGGGCGTCCGAGGCCGATGGCCTTGGCCAGCTCGGAGCGCTGCGCAGCGGATCAAACACGCCGTGAATAACACACAGCGGCGTCTGGAACGTTTCGAACTGGCAAACGCCCCTGGAATGATAGGGGCGTGAAGTAGCCGGCCTCAGCAGCTTGACAGTGAGTGATGCTGCGCGGATGCCAATGTCTGACGAGACGGCGCAAAGAGCTTAACTAGGACTTCGCTTGCCGAGCCGAGTTTGCTTTACGGGAACTTTCCGAGGTTGCCGCCCGTATACTGAGTCAAGCATATTGCGATAACTGCAGAGCAGGGCGCGAGAAGGCTGTGGGCAGTCCGTTGATCCAGCGGCTACAATATGCCGGCAGCCTCTCCGATGCCGAACAAGATGCCCTGCAGGCCCTGACACCCGCCTTGCGATCCGTTGAAGCTCGACGGAACGTCACGCTCGTCCAACACACGGACACCGTGCACGTCATCATGAGCGGCATGGCGTGCCGCTACAAAATCCTGGTCAGCGGAGCACGCCGGATTGCTCAATACCTCCTGCCGGGTGACCTTTGTGAGGTGCACGCCTCTGCACAATATCCTTCCGACTGGAGCCTCGCAGCACTGACGCCCTGCAGCGTCGTGGAGATAGCCCGCGAGAGGATGGCGGAGCTGGCAGAGGCCCATCAGGGGATTGCCCATGCCCTGTGGTGGGCCACCCTGGTGGACATCAGCATCGCGCGGGAATGGCTGGCCAATGACAGCCGCCCGGCCCCGAAGCGGCAGGCGCATCTCTTCTGCGAGTTACTGGTTCGAATGCAGGCGGTGGGGCTTGCCCTCGAGAACAGCTTCAAACTAGGCCTGACGCAGGCGGACTTGGCTGACGCCACCGCAATCTCGCACGTTCACATGAACCGCGTCCTCCGGGAGTTGCGCCGCAACGACTTGATCTTCCTTGAGGACGGCCGATTGACCATCCCAGATGTTCGACGGCTCAAAGCGTTCGGTGAGTTCGATCCCGGATACCTTCACCTCAAAAATGGGCAATCAGGGCTCTAGCCGCTCTCACCTCTTCTCAAAACCCTCCACACCAACAGGCACTCGGCATCTCCCCCGTTCACATCAACCGCGTCGCGCAGGTATCGCGCACGCGATTGAACACAGTGGCCGCCCTTTCAGCCGGATCGCAACCTGCCGCGCATGAGAGCTGTTAGACCTTTATGAGCATCTGGCGCCGGAGGGGCTCGGAGAGGCACCGACGGTCGGTGCCGGTGCTCTGCCTCAACTTAGAATTGCGTCATGATCAGCATCCCCGCTGACAAACCCAGGAGTGATCCACAGGTCCCAGCAGGGACCCAGGATCAACTTGAGCTCGTCCTGTCAGCTCTCGACGCCATCGGCGAGGCTGTCGTCATCACCGGAGCTCAACTGAAGCCCCCTGGTCCGATCATCACGTACGTCAATCCTGCCTTCACACGCATGACCGGCTACTCGGCCGAGGAGGCGGTTGGGCAAACGCCGCGCATGCTGCAGGGACCCCAGACGGACAGGACGGCGCTCGATCACCTGCGCTCGGATCTGGAGACACGCGAGGCCTTTCAGGGCACAGCGATCAACTACCGCAAGGATGGCAGCACCTATACCCTCCACTGGCACATCACGCCCCTGCGCGATGAGGCTGGAAAGATCACTCACTGGATCGCTCTGCAGCGGGAGATCAAACCGGGCGAGCCGATCGGCGAACAGCCAGAGGAGCGGGTCGGTCGCGTCCACGAGATCACAGCCCAAGCTGCAGTCGGCGTGGCCCAGAAGGTCGGCTTGTCCGCCGATGCCGGCCATCTAATGGAGCAATTGGCGCAGACATCCGCCGATCTTCAGAAGCAGGTGCACAACACGCTTGGGCTGGTACGCTCCATCGCACGTCGAACTGCTGACACCAACGAGGCCTTTGCAGCGTATGCTGCGCATCTGGATGGCCGTATCGACGCGTTGCAGCGCCTGCAAAGCGCGGCGATGCAGAACCCGCCGGGCGGCCTTGATCTCGAATGGCTTGTGGGGGACGAGTTGCAGGCGTTCGAGATGGCGGATGTGGATCGGATCCGCATCGCCGGGCCGCCAGTCAGCCTTCTGCCCCAGGCTGCCGAGACTTTCGGCCTTGCTGTTCACGAGCTTGCGACGAATGCCCTGAAGTTTGGAGCCCTGTCGGGAAGCAACGGCTTTGTCTCGGTGAGATGGCGCGTCCACTCGCGCGGGCGCGAGCCGCGCCTTCTGTTCCGTTGGGCGGAACGTGGGGCATCGGAGCCAGTGTCGCCGCCGTCGCAGGCCGGCTTTGGCCTGCTGCTGCTGGAGCAAATCCTGCCCGCTGATCTCAACGCGCGCTCAAAGCTGCGTTTCGAGTCGAGCGGTCTCGTCTGCCGTGTGGATCTGCCCATGTCCTCGCAGGTTCTGCAGATTGCTTGAGCCGCTTCTGCGGATGTCAGGACGGAAGCGCGGACATGTCCGTCGTCAGATGATTTGGGACATTCAGCGGTGTTCAGGAGCGGAGGCTTTGGTCCATCTGGGGTAAGAGGTTAGGTGGCCTGCGCGTGGTGGCGCAAGCGGCGATCCATCACGGTCTGGCGCTTGATGCGTTCCCGCTCGGCCAGGATCCCTTCGCCGCGTCCGAAGTAGACGTCAGCGGGCGTGAGGTTGCTCAGGCTCTCGTGAGCTCGGCAGTGATTGTAATGCTCGACGAAGGCCGCCACCCGCGCTTCGAGTTGTCCAGGTAAGTAGGTGTGTTCGAGCAGGATGCGGTTCTTGAGCGTCTGGTGCCAACGCTCGATCTTGCCCTGCATTTGCGGATGACAAGGCGCACCGCGGATGTGGGTCATGCCCCGGCGGCCGAGCCAGTCGGCCAGGTCGCTGGCGACGTAGCTTGGGCCGTTATCGCTCAGCAGGCGGGGCCGATGCGTTACCCGCGCCTGATCGAGTCCAGCCGCACCGAGCGCCAGGTCGAGCGTGGCAGTGACGTCGCTGGCCTGCATCGTAGTGCACAGCTTCCACGCCACGATGTAGCGCGAGAAGTCGTCCAGCACGGTCGACACATAGTACCAGCCCCAGCCAACGACCTTGAGGTAGGTGAAGTCCGTCTGCCAAAGCTGGTTAGGAGCGGTGGTCTTATCGCGGAACTCGTCGGCGGCCTTGATGACGATATAGGCCGGGCTGGTGATCAGGTCCTGAGCCTTGAGCAGCCGGTAGACGGTCGCTTCCGAGACGAAGTAGCGACGCTCGTCGGTGAAGCGTACCGCCAGTTCACGCGAGCTGAGTTCAGGCTGCTCCAAGGCCAGGGCAACGATCTGCTCGCGGATCTCCGCAGGTAGGCGGTTCCAGACCCGGCTCGGCCGCGAGGGATGGTCGCTCAACGCCTCGGGGCCGCCGTGCTGGTAAGCGTCGTACCGGCGGTAGAACGTCGAGCGGGTGATGCCGAGCTTGCCCACGGTGGCGCGCACCGGCAGATGGGATTGCTCGACCAGCCGGATGATCTCCAGCTTCTCGGGGGCCGGGTACCTCATGCCTGGTCGCCCCCAACCCCGCTCATGCTTATGGGATGGCCCGCCCCTCACTGAACCGTCGTGGCATTCTTCTGCCACGGACACGTGGAGGGATCTGGAATGGCAAAGAGCTCGATCGCCGTGCTGGGTATCGACCTCGGCAAGAACAGCTGCAGCCTCGTCGGTTTCGATGCGGCTGGAGTTGTCGTCCTGCGCCGCCGGGCGCGGCGTGAGACAGTCGTCGGACTGACGGCCAAGCTACCGGCTTGTGTGGTCGCGATGGAGGCCTGCTGCGGCGCCCATCATCTCGGCCAGTTGCTCGTAGCGCAGGGGCACACCGTCCGTCTGATGTCGCCGGAGTATGTTCGACCCTACGTCAAAGCGCAGAAGAACGACGACCGTGATGCCGAGGCCATCGCCGAGGCAGCCACACGCCCGACCATGCGCTTCGTGCCCCTCAAGGCG
>NZ_JBFULT010000604.1:0-4392 GCF_054049755.1 Bradyrhizobium sp. P5_C11_2 | reverse complement strand
TCTCGATGGTCGCCGCATCGGTGATGCGCAGGCCGGCGGCGAATTCCGAGACGATGCCGAGACGCTTGAGCATGGTCGCGATCTGCGGCCCGCCGCCATGCACCACCACCGGGTTGATCGCGGTCTGCTCCAGCAGCACGATGTCGCGGGCAAAGTTCTTCGCGGTCTCCTCGTCGCCCATGGCGTGGCCGCCATATTTGATGACGATGGTTTCTTCGTCATACTGCTGCATGTGCGGCAGCGCTTCGGACAGGATGCGGGCCTGGTCGAGCGGTGAGATGTCGGTCATGAGGCGGATCTCGCTGGCGGGACTGTCGGGCCGCGTTCTATCCGATTGGCGGGCGAGGCGCAAAGCGTGACTGGCATGCCGCTGCGTAGCCCGGATGGAGCGCAGCGTAATCCGGGGATTTGTGCCACAGACGCCGGTCCCGGATTGCGCTGCGCTCCATCCGGGCTACGGGTCAGCGCTTAGGCACCATCGCCGCCACACTCACCGCCAGCCAGCTCAAGATCAGCAGCGTTCCGCCCGTTGGCGCCGCGTACGGAAACAGCGAATGGCCCGCGTACTGCCGCAGCGTCAGGTCGCCCGCGAACAGCGCCGCCGCGATCACGAAGCCGAACGCGGCGATGAGGCCAATTCCGCCGTGCAGAAGGCCGCGTTCGATCAGGGCTGTGGCCGCGAGTATGGCAGTTGCATGAAACAGCAGCATGGCGCTGGCGGAGGCAAGCCGGCCGGCATCGGCGCCGTGCGCGGCAGCGGCTGCCAGGGCGACGCCGGCGGCGCCCATCAAACCGGCAAGCCCAATCAACAGGCGGCGCGCGGCCATCACGAACTCCGTTCCTCCAGCAGCTTCGCYATCGCGGCGCGCAGCTCGGCCATGCCGGCCCCGGAGCGCGAGGAGGTCGTCAGCACATCGGGAAACGCGGCGGGATGCTTGGCGAGCGCAGCGCCGGTCTCGACGATGCGCGATTGAAGCTCCGACGCCTTCACCTGGTCGGCCTTGGTCAGCACGATCTGGTAGCTGACGGCGGAGCGGTCGAGCGTCTTCAGGATTTCGAGGTCGACGTCCTTCAGCCCGTGCCGGGCGTCGATCAGCACGTAGACGCGCGCGAGCGAGGCGCGGCCGAGCAGGAATTTGTGGATCAGCTCGGTCCAGGACGCGACCTGGCTCTTCGGCGCCTTGGCATAGCCATAGCCGGGCATATCGACCAGCCGCAGGTCCGTCTTGCCCGGGACCTCGAAGAAGATCAGCTCCTGGGTGCGGCCCGGCGTATGCGAGGTGCGGGCGAGCGCGTTGCGGCCGGTCAGCGCGTTGATCAGGCTCGACTTGCCGACATTGGAGCGGCCGGCAAAGGCGATCTCGAGCCCCGCCATCGGCGGCAGCGTTTCGATCGAGGGCGAGGCCCAGATGAACTGCCAGTCGCGGGTGAACAGCTTTCGCCCGGTCTCGATCAGCTTCGCATCTTTGTCGTTGGTCATGCGAAGCTCTTTGTTTCACCGTCATTCCGGGGCGATGCGAAGCATCGAACCCGGAATCTCGAGATTCCGGGTCTGGTGCTTCGCACCATCCCGGAATGACGAGGTTGAGGTATTGCGCCTACGTCGCCTTCTTCGCGAACGTTGCCTTGAGATTGTCGAACAGCTCCACCTTCACGCCGTTGCGGCGCATGATGAAGCTCTGCTGGAGCACCGAGAGCGTGTTGTTCCAGGCCCAGTAGATCACGAGACCCGCCGGGAAGCCCGCCAGCATGAAGGTGAAGATCAGCGGCATCCAGTTGAAGATCAGCTGCTGGGTCGGATCCGGCGGCGTCGGATTCAGCTTCATCTGGAACCACATCGTGATGCCCATGATGATCGGCCAGATGCCGAGCGCGAGATAATGGCCGAACACGGGGATCGTGGTCGGATCGAACGGGATCAGCCCGAACAGGTTGAACAGATTGGTCGGGTCGGGCGCCGAGAGGTCCTTGATCCAGCCGTAGAAGGGCGCGTGCCGCATCTCGATGGTGACGAACAGCACTTTGTAGAGCGAGAAGAACACCGGGATCTGGATCACCACGGGAAGACAGCCGGCGACCGGATTGATCTTCTCCTTGCGGTAGATCTCCATCATCTCCTGCTGCTGCTTCACCTTGTCGTCGGGAAAGCGCTCCTTCAGCGCCTGAAGCTGCGGCTGGATCGACTTCATCTTCGCCATCGAGGCGTAGGACTTGTTCGCCAGAGGGAAGAACAAGAGCTTCACGATCACGGTCACGAGCAGGATCGAGATGCCGAAATTGCCGAAGAAGCGATAGAAGAAGTCCAGGCCCAGGAACATCGGCTTGGTGATGAAGTAGAACCAGCCCCAGTCGATCAGGAGATCGAAATGGTTCAGCCCGAGCTCCTTGTTGTAGCCGCCGAGGCCCGCGAACGGGAACACGCCGACGACGCCGGCTTCCTTGGCGCCGGCGAACAGCCGCGCGTTTGCCGTCGCGGTGCCGCCGATGGCGACGGTGACGGGATCGAGCAGATAGTCGGTCTGGTAGGTATGGACGTTGCCGGTGGGATTCGACGAGAAGCGCGCCTGGAGCTGGGCGTCGGTGTCGGGCAGCAGCGCCGAGGCCCAGTACTTGTCGGTGATGCCGAGCCAGCCATTGGTGACCTTGAAGTTCACCTGCTTGGTTTCGTCGATCTTCTTGTAGGCGTATTCCTGCAGGCCCTGGTCGCCGAGATAGCCGATCAGGCCTTCATGCAGGATATAGTAGCCCGAGACCTGCGGCGTGCCGTGGCGCGAGATCAGCGCGAAGGGATAGAGCGTGACCGGCGCGTTGCCGACATTGGTCACCTCGTCCTTGACGGTGAAGAGATAGTGGTCGTCGACCGAGATGGTGCGGCGGAAGGTGAGGCCTTCGCCATTGTCCCATTTCAGCACCGCCGGCGTCGACGGCGTCAGGCTGCCGCTGCCGTCCTGCTGCCAGAGGGTCTGGGAGTCCGGCAGCTTGGCCGTCACGCCCGTCGCCCGCACCCAGCCGAACTCGGCGTAATAGGGCTCCGCGGTGCCCGAGGGCGAATAGAGGATGATCGGCGGCGACTTCGGATCGACCGTTTCGCGATACTGCACCAGCGCAATGTCGTCGATGCGGCCGCCCTTCAGCGAGATGCTGCCGGCAATCCGCGGCGTGTCGATCTTCACGCGCGGGCTGGCTGCAATCGCGGTGTCGCGGGCAACGACCGGCTGGGCTTGCTGATTCGCGGCCGGAGCGGCTGACGGCTGAGCCGCACCGCCGGCCTGCGGCGCGCTGCCCGGCGTCGCGGAGGCCGTCGGCTGCGGCGTGGTCTTCTGAAGCTCGGCCTGCTGCTGCTGGGCGCGCTGCTTCTCCATCTGCGGCACGTTGTAGAAATACTGCCAGGCGATCAGGACCAGGCCCGACAGAATGACGGCGAGGATGGTGTTGCGATTGTCGGTCATCTCTAATGTCTCGTCATCAATCCGGGTTGCGGCTGGCAGCGGGAGCGGGGCCTGACCCAGAGCGGTCGGTTCTTGCGCCGCGTCCCTTTGGCGCCTGCCGCGTGCGTTTCGTGAACGCCGTGCGGAGGTCGTCGAGCATGATCGCGAAGTCGCGCGTGAGCGCGTCCCTTCGGCCGACCAGTACATAGTCATGATGGGGCTGCATCGATACCGGGTCGAGCCGCTTCACCAATTCGCGAAGCCGGCGCCGGATACGATTGCGCTCGGGGGCGTTGCCGTTCTTTTTGGTAACGGTGAAGCCGATCCGGATCGGACCGCTGTCGTCACGGCCGCGGCTTTGCAGGACGAACGCGGGACTATTCACCCGCGCGCCATTGGCAACGGCGAGGAAATCCGCCCGCTGCCTCAGCCGATCCATGATGAAATCCCAAAAGGGCCAGGCTCAGGCGCTCAGACGCTTGCGGCCGCGGKCGCGGCGGGCGGCGAGAACCTTGCGGCCGCCGGCAGTGGCCAGACGGGCACGGAAGCCGTGACGGCGCTTGCGCACCAGTTTGCTGGGTTGATAAGTCCGCTTCACGGGTTTTTCTCCGCTGACCGGGCAATTTGCCTGTAGAATTGAAGGTAAAGTCCGGAAGATGCGGCCCAAAATGGGCCCTTTTCCGGCCCTAAGAGAGCCGCTCCCGGCATTACGCCGGGTCATCGCGGACAATTCGCGCGGCTTATATGCGAGCGTCCCCTTCTCGTCAACGCCGCAGGACCGCGCAGGCCAAGGGAATATCAGTGAATATCGCTGTTTCGGCGGGGTTTTTTACCCCTGAGGTAGCGACTCGCCGTATCCACGCTTACATCCCACCTTGGGAGATTAGCGATCCGTAATTTGACCGGCCCTAGGTGCGGGTCGCATCCTTCGTCAGCCAAGGCCAGCAGGGGCGAACTTCGTGGT
>NZ_JBFULT010000603.1:0-4392 GCF_054049755.1 Bradyrhizobium sp. P5_C11_2 | reverse complement strand
GTCCAGCCGGGAAGAGGTGCAGCAACGGGGTGCGATGCTTTCACGGGCAAGTCGGCAGCATCCGCAGCGGCCGCGGACCAGGCCAGCGCAGCGAGGCAGATCAGCGTACGATTCATTGCAAATTAGAGCCCACGTGAGTGACGGTTTAGTTCTAGCGGGTTCCCCTCGCGATTGCTGTTGCGGCCGGGCGACACTCGATGAAAACGAGGAGAAGGCGCCACGCAACTCACAGCAACTCAGGCGAGCCGTCGACCGCATCGATCATCAGGTTTCACACCGTGGCCGCCGCGGCCACCTGCGGCCGCCGCCGGCCGAGCAGGACCAGGATCAGCACCGTGGCGCAGGAGAATACCAGCGTCAGGCCCAGCGCGCCGCGGCTGCCGTACTGGGTGAGCAGCCCGGCGAGGAGCGGTGGCGAGATGGCCGAGGCCAGGTTGAGCGGCAGCGCGATCATCGACATCGCCTTGGCGAATTCGGCCTGGTCGTAGAACACCAGCGGAATCGTCGCCCGCGCCACCGCCATCGCGCCGCTGCCGGCGCCATAAAGCAGGATGAAGACCGCGACCGCCCAGGTCGCGCCCTCGCTCACCATCAAGAGCAGCATGGCCACGGGCAGCGCCGTGCCGGCGACCAGCCCGGTCGTGATGCCATCCCACCGCCCTCCGCCGAGAAAATCGAGCCCGCGGGCGCTGACCTGGATCACGCCGAGCATCGAGCCGAACGCGATGGCCTGCGCCGGCGCCAGGCCTTCCGCCCGCAGCAGCTCGATGAGGACGGCGCCGAGGCCGAAATTGACGAAGGCGTTCAGCGTGATCGCGATGACGACGAGGTTAAAGGTGCTTTTGGGAATCGCAGGCACATCGGAAGGTTTTGCGGCCTCTCCGCCGTCGTCCTTCGCGACCTTCCGGCGCGGCGCGGCAAATGCGTAGAGCGGAAGCGAAATAAGGATCAGCATGGCAGCGTAGACCAGGCAGGTGCCGCGCCAGCCGAAATGGCCGCTGAGGAACGAGGTGGTCGGCCAGAAGATGCTGCTGGAGAGGCCGGTCACCAGCATGAGCGCGCCGATGGCGTTCTTGGCCTGCCGCCCGGCTACTTCGTTGAGCATGATATAGGCACCGGTCGACAGCGTGGCGCTGCCGCCCATGCCGAGAATGACCCAGGCCGCGAAATAGAGCATCGGCTCGCGCGCGAAGAACAGGACGATATAGCCCGGCACGGCAACGACCGTGCCCACCATCATCACCTTGCGCGCCCCGTGTCGCGCAAACGCCTTGGCGAGCCAGGGCGCGCACAGCCCCATGGTGACATAAAGCACCGAACTGCCCGCAAACACCGCCGGCAGGCTCAGCCCGAGATCGGCCGCAAGGTCACGGCCGATGACGGCCGGAAGGCCGATCGTGCCCCATCCAATGAGTTGGGTGATTGCCAGCACCAGCAGGACCCCGATGAGCCTGCTGTCAGATTTCAAGAATCGCATTCCACTCGTCGCCTGCCCGGCAGGCGCCGATCACGCCTGTGACACCCCTCTTACCCGGAGAYTCAGCTTGCGGGAACGCCGGCCGCCGAATGGCAGCAGGCGCCCGGGAGCATGTCAGGAGGAGGCAGCAGCCCCTACTCTGCGATCCCGAGCAAGGATCGCGCCTCAGCCACAGTCGCGACGCGCCGGCCGTGGCGCCTGACAGAATCGGCGGCGATGGTCACGAGCTCAGCGTTGCTGGCGGCGAGGCGCGTCCTGTCGATCCTGATATTGTCCTCGAGCCCGGTGCGAACCGCGTCGGCGCTCCGCGCGAGCGCCCAGCCCATGACCTCGGCTTGATGGCGACCGATCCCGGCCGCGGTCCACGTCGCTTTCGGGATCAACCGCCTGAGCTCTCCCAGGAGGATGTCGAGGACATGCTCGTCGGCCGGCATCGCGTTCTTGACGCCCATGACGAACTGCACGTGCGGACGCGGGTCGATCAACCCCGCCTCGATCAGGCGGCGGGCGCCATGCAGATGCGACAGATCGAATATCTCGATTTCCGGACGGATGCCATTCGCCTTCATGCCGGTGGCGAGGGTTTCGACCAGGGCCGCGCTGTTCTCGTAGACGATCGTCGGGAAGTTCACCGATCCCGTGGAGAGCGAGGCCATGTCCGGCTTCAGATAGAGCGACGATCCACGCGCCGAGGGATCGCGGCCACGTCCGCCGGTCGAGAACTGAACGATCATCCCCGGACAATGCTTCCTGATCCCCTCCTGCACCAGGGCAAAACGCTCCGGATCGGAGGACGGCGTCTCGTCATCGTTGCGAACATGGATATGCGCAAGCGTGGCACCGGCTTCGAAGGCCTCGTGCGTCGACTCGATCTGCTCGGACGGCAAGATCGGCACCGCGGGATTGTCCTTCTTGCGCGGAACGGAGCCTGTGATTGCGACGGCAACGACAGCGGGGTTCATCCTGCAACCTCATCATGATCGCGCTCACGCGCACAAAATCGAATCGGCAGTCACGACTGCCGTGAAGCCCTGCCGCTGCGACAATCATCGATCGCAGCGGCAATCGCCTCATACCATATCCGTCAGGTCGGAACTGCGGCAGCCCCGCTCGCCGCTCCCGTACGCCGCCGCTCATAGTCTGCCCGCGCCATCGGAACGGCTTCGGGATTGCCGAGATCGTCGATGCTGATCCGGTAAGTTTCCCGGGCCGTGACGGCCGCCAGCGCCGCGATGACCGTGATGCCGAAGGCGATCGCCCCCACCGTCAACGGGATGTTGGCCGAGCCGGGAGGCGCCACGGTCGCGAACAGGGCGGGAAGCAATGCGGTGATGGTCGTTCCGATGTTCTGCGAGATCGCCATTGCCGACACGCGGGTGCGTGTCGGAAACAGCTCCGGATAGAAGCTCGGGAAGATCGCGTTGTAGCCCTGATAGACGACGCCCCACATCAAGAGCGACACCAGGATCGCCAGCGGCACGTTCCTGATGCTGATGGCATAGAGATAGACGAAGGCAAGCAGGCCGGAGAGAAGCGCGCCCACGATGATCGGAGGCCTGCGACCGACCTTGTCGGAGAGATTGCCGACGAAGGGGATGACGAATATGGCCAGCATGTTTCCGAGGACCGGGATCCACAGATAGACGTCCTTGGCAAATCCGATGCCATAGGCCGGCTGGACCGCGTAAGCCGCACCGAAGATGGTCGCAACAACCGGGATGACGTTCATCAGAGCCATGCAGATGACCCTGAGCATGTCGCGCCAGCTCAGCTTGATGGCCTGGACAATGGGCGAGCGCGGCGTTTCTCCCCGCTCGCCCTCCTGCGCAAAGGCAGGGGTTTCGTCGACTTCGCGACGAATGATGTAGCCTGCGACGATGACGAAGAAGCTGAGCAGGAAGGGAATCCGCCAGCCCCAGCTGTTGAAGGCCTCGGTCGGCATGTAGGCCGCCAGCGGCAGGAAGACGGCTGCCGCGAGAATCTGTCCGGCCTGCACGCCCTGAAGGGCGAAGCTTGCATAGAAGCCGCGCCGGCCGAACGGCGCATGCTCCAGGATCATCGAGCTTGCGCCGGAAATTTCACCGGCCACGGCAAATCCCTGCACGAGGCGCAGGATGACGAGCAAAATCGGCGCCAGGATGCCGACCTGTTGATAGGTCGGCAGAAAACCAACGGCCATCGTCGAGATGCCCATCAGAAACATGCAGACGACGAGAACAGTCTTGCGGCCATGGGTGTCGCCCCAATGTCCGAGAACGAAGGCACCGATCGGCCGGGCCACATATCCAACACCATAGGTCGCCAGCGATGCGACGATGGCGACGGTGGGATTGTCCGACGGGAAGAAGATCTGCGGGAAGATCAGCGACGCAGCGGTCGCGTAGATGAAGAAGTCATAATATTCGAGAGCCGACCCAATCCAGCCGCTCGCAGCAGCCTTTTTGGACTGATTCATGTGATGGATCGCGCGAGTCGTGGTCATCTCAGAAAATTCCTCCCTGGTTTGCTGACGTCCCGTTGGCGGGCTTCGCTCGAAATTGGGCAGCAATCTCCGGACGCTCTGCGGAGTTTCGCGAGCGCTTGTCACTGCCGATAGGTGTCTGATTGGTCGCGACAATAGGCTTTCGCCGGGCTAACACAATTACCCAGTTATTCGATAAACCTAACATGATGTTATTTTAGGCGGTGGAACGCTTGAAGCCCGCCGCGCTCAAAGCGCCTTCTTCAACGTCACTCGCGTTGCGCTTCGCCCGGTCACTCAGTTTGCGACCGCGCCCTCGGCCGCCGGCTCCTGCGCGCGATCGGGCATGGGTCCGTCACCCGCCAAAGCACGAAGCCAGCGGCGATACTCCACGCCGAGAAGATCGCTTCTCAGGTGTATCTCGTCCTTGGGATGAAGCGGCAAAGTCTTCGGG
>NZ_JBFULT010000602.1:0-4409 GCF_054049755.1 Bradyrhizobium sp. P5_C11_2 | reverse complement strand
GCGCTGGAATGGCCGCACACGATCGAGTTCAATCTCAAGCAGGACGTCGGCGGCGCCCAGGTGCTGCTCGACAGCGGCGTGCCGCTGGTGCTGGTGCCCTGCAAGGGCGTCACCTCGCACCTTCACAGCACGGTGCTGGAGATCGAGCGCCATGTCGAACCGCACGGCAGCATTGGCGCATTCCTCGCTCAGAGATTCAAAGAGTATTCGTCCGATCATCTGGGGTGGGCGAAAGAAATTTGGGACATGGCGCCCGTCGGCTGGCTCCTCAATCCCGATTGGGCGCCGAGCGTGATCATTCCGGCCCCGGTCCTGACCGAGCAGATGACCTGGAGCATCGACCGCAGGCGGCATGCGATCCGCTACGTGACCTATGTGGATCGCAATCCGATCCTGAAGGATTTTTTCCTGAAGCTGAAGGCGTTTGCCGGATCGAAATAGGGCTCAGTGCCGTAGGGTGGGCAAAGCGAAGCGTGCCCACCATTGCGTTCCGAAGCAGCGGAGGTGGGCACGGCGCGTTGCGCCTTTGCCCACCCTACGCACCTACGCCACCCCTACTCCGTCCTCCGCAAGAACGCCCCGAACGCGCGCGGGCCGTCGCCGGTCTTGACTTCGCCCACGACCTTCAGCTCGGCCGCGTCGATGATGCTGAGCGTGTTGCTCTCCCAATTGGCGACGATGATGCGCCTGCCGTCCGCGGTCACCGCAATCCCTTCCGGGTAGTCGCCGACGGTGATGCGCTTGACCGGCTTCAGCGTCGCCAGATCGAACACGCTGACGGTGCCGCCATACTGGTCGGTGACGAAGCCGCGGCCTTGCGCCAGCGCCACCGCATAGGGCCGCATCCCGACCGGCACGCGGTCGATCTCGCTACCCCCGGCGATGTCGATCACGGAGACGTCGTTCGAGCCGACATTGGCGGTATAGGCGCGCTTGCCGCCGGCATCGATGGTGACGCCGAACGGCCGTGTGCCGACCTTGATGATCGCCTTGCGCGCGCGCGTCGCGGTGTCCACGACGGAGACGCTGTCGTCGTCGCGGTCCGCCGAAAGCAACAGCCTGCCATCCGGCGTCACCGCCAGCCCGGATGGCGAGGCGCCGACGGCGATGCTCGCCACGACGCTGCGCGTCGCCGCATCGATCACCCGCACCGCCGCCGCGTACCAGTCCGCGACATAGACCGTGCTGCCATCGGGTGCGACGGCAATGCCGAGCGGCCCACCGCCGACCTCGATCCGCCCCATCACCTGGCGCTGCACCGCATCCACCACCGTCACCGCCTTGGCATCCGGGCTCGTCACATAGGCAAAGCGACCGTCCGGGCTGACCGCCACGCCGGCCGGCTTGCCGCCGATCGCAATGGTCGCGACCGCGCGCGAGGTGGCGAGGTCGACGACCATCAGGTCGTCGCTGAGCTGGTTGGTGACGAAGGCCTCTTCCGCGGATGCCTGCGCGATGCTGGCGGCAAGCGCCGCCAGAACCAGGGCTCGCACGGTCAGCTTCCGCTCTCGATCTTCTTCTTCAGCGCCTCGAGGCCCGTCTGGTAGAGTCCCTTCACCGCCTTCACCGCGGCCTCGTCGCTCAGCTCCGGCGGCGGATCGTTGTTGGGAAAGCCGCGGTAGAACGCGCCGGCCCATTCCAGCGTCGAGCCCTTGCCGTCGGCGCTCGGCGCCACCGTCAGCGTCGAGGAATAATTGGTGACCGGCAGCACCTTCACGTCGACGGCGGTGATCCGGTAGGAATAGGTCATCGCGGCGGCATCGAACTTGTAGAGCTCCTCGTCGACCGTGGCGCCTCCCGTCAGGGTCAGACGCCTTGTCGCGCCAATCTCGTTGCCCTTCTCGCCCTCGGTCTTGGTGACCGGCGGGAGCCAGCTCATGTCCTGGAAATTGCCGATCGCGGCCCAGACCTTGGCCGGGGCTGCGTTGATCTCGATGGACTCCCGCACCTTCTGCCGGGTCGGCCCGTGAGCCCAAACCGGCTCAAACGCGGCCGTCAGAGCTATCCCCGCCACCGCCAGCGCCGCCACCCCGGCGACCGCCGTTCCGATCGTCATCCTCATACCGTTTCCTCACTCTTGAATCTGCGCGACTTGAGGCGCGCTGAGGTCATCGTAGCGCATTTTTGGACCGTGGGGAGACCGGTTCGTGGCACGGCTGTGGCGAGGGTCGATCCCCGCATTCACACCATCGCTTGAGTTGCCCGACGGGCAAAACACGCCAGACCGGGGTCAATGCATCAGGATCAAAACAATTCGCTTTACTAGAATTCGGAATTATCGCATATTTCGGCCATCCCAACCCGGCCGAGGGGCGTTATCGCGATCGTCACGACACGCGGGATGGGACGTGGTGGACGCGGGCGGCGTCGGCGCGAAGGTGGTTTGCAGGGCGGGTCACTCCGTGAGCAGCTACCTGCGCGCACACGACCGGTGCAGCCTGCGTACGGCAAAATCGCGTGGTCCTGGCACCCGGGGTCTGTGTGCCAAGTCTTGCGGTGATGTGTGCTGCCCGACCGGGCTCGCACATCAGCCATCCGCAAGGCGACGGGGGCAATAGTGCATCGCTCCCCGGGGAGAGCGCGACATAAGCCGTAAAACCACTGCGCAGGGAAGGCCGGATGTTTGGCTTCACCTGTATGCCGCTGTGCATCTGTTTCCAGCGCAATTTGCGCACAGCGGACCGCGGGTGCCAGCCGGCACCCGGCCTTCCCTGCGCCCTCGGCACTTGCGAGGTTGGCGACGACAGCAAAGCTCGGGCAGTTCATGCCGCGAGAATGCGAAGCCGCGCGTATGATGTGGGCAGCAATGCAAGATGAATTCGGGCTCGTGCCCCGGACGCAGCGCAGCGCCCCTTCGGCGGTGCGCTGCAGAGCCGGGGCCCATGCAGCGGGAAACGGCACGGCTTCTGGGTCCCGGCTCTGCGCCGCAACGCTCACGCGTTGCAGCTTGTCCGGGACACGAGTGTGAGCGTCGGCTGCGCCCCTCACCTACTCCGCCAGCGTCGCCTCCACGAACCCGCGCGGGTCGTCACAGAACTCGCGCATCAACCGGTAATGGTCAGTCTCTTCCACCGTCACCGGCTCCAGCCCGTATTTCCCGAGCCGCAGCAGCCGCGCGTTGGGATAGGCCATCAGCATCGGCGAATGGGTTGCCATGATGACCTGGCAGATGCGGGAGTCTTCCATGCGTCGCAGCAGCTTCAGGAATTCGATCTGACGCGCCGGCGACAGCGCCGATTCCGGCTCGTCGAAGATGAAGATGCCCTGACGCTGGCAGCGCTCCTCGAAGAAGCGCAGAAAGCCTTCGCCATGGGAGTGCGACAGGAAATCGGGGCCGGYCTGGCCGGCATCGCGTGCGGCCTTGTCGAGATATCGCGCCACCGAGAAGAAACTCTCGGCGCGAAAAAACCAGCCATGGGTGATCTTCGGCAGCCAGCTTGCGCGCAACGCCTTGGAAAGCTGGCCGCCCATCTTCTCCCTCGCTTCGGAGTGATCGACCGGCATGTACCCCTTGCCGCCACCGGCATCGTCATAGCCGGCGAGCGCTGCAATCCCCTCGAGGATCGTCGACTTCCCGGTGCCGTTCTCTCCGACGATGATCGCGATGGCAGCGTCGAAATTGAGCTCGAAATCATCCGGAAAGATGGGCAGGCAAAACGGGTACGCCTCGCGATCGTGAACTTGCGACGGATCGAGCCAGACCCGCTTCAGGTAGGGCGCCGGCAGGTTAATCGTGCGATTGCTTCTTCGGCTCATGCCCGGCTTCCAACCCATTCCGATCGATCTCTTGATCGGAACATATCAAGAACACAATCCTCACGAAAGCTGCATTTGAGAAACATATAGAAACAACTAGACACAAACTCGATCTGCGTCACTTGGAGATAATTCAAACCTCAGATTGTAAGCAGGAACGCCCAAAAGACGCAGCTCTGAGACGATGTGCTGGCATGAGGCCGGCCCCCACCTCGCGACCCGGCAATGATTGACGGACGTCCGGGACCGTAACGCCGCGAGGAATGCGCGATGGTCACAACGTATTTCAGCTACAACTACATTGCGCACAATCTCAAGCAGTCGCTGACGCGGGTCGAACAGCAACCGGACGTGGCGCGGGAGGCCGCCTATTACAAGGCCAACATCGGCAAGGTGAAATCCGTCGACGATTTGATGAAGGATTATCGCCTCTATCACTATGCCATGAAGGCCTATGGCCTCGAAGACATGGCCTACGCCAAGGCCTTCATGAAGAAGGTTCTGGAGAGCGACCTCTCCGACTCCACCAGCTTCGTCAACAAGCTGGTCGACAAGCGTTACCGGGAGTTTGCGGCGGCATTCTCCTTCACCAGCGGCACGAAGCTCGTTGCGCAAACGGAGCACCAGACCGACGACATGATCGGTCTCTACAC
>NZ_JBFULT010000601.1:0-4409 GCF_054049755.1 Bradyrhizobium sp. P5_C11_2 | reverse complement strand
GGCTAGCGGTGGCGGGCTGGAGGGCGCGCCGCTTGTGCCCTCCAGCACCGTCGGGCAACCGCGCGCCCCGTACTCAGCCGGCCGATGCTCCCGGATCGTGGCCAGAGTGAAGCGTAGAGTTGTCGCTTTCGTACTACTGAACGCGATCGAGCATCTTGTAATACATGCCGACCAGCGGCAGGAACCACGGCTTGCCGAAATGACCGGGGACGGCAGGCCAGTCGAGGCCCTTCAACGGGTTTTGATCTTCTCGTCCAAGCATCGCATCAGCGATGACCATGCCAAGATGGGTCGACAGCTGCGCACCATGGCCTGAATAACCCATCGCATACCAAAGGCCGTCCTGGTAGCCGGCGCGCGGATAGCGATCGCTAGTCATGTCAACGAGCCCACCCCAGCAATAGTCGATCGCGATGCCGGCAAGTTGCGGAAAGATGTGCGCGAGAGCATCCGCGAGCACGGCGCCGCTCTTGGCGTCGGAGCGCTGATCGGATGTCGCCGAGAATCGCGCACGTCCCCCGAAAATCAATCGGTTGTCGGGAGCAAGGCGAAAATAATTGCCGACGTTCATCGAATTGACGCAGGTGCGGTTGCCGGGCATCGTGGCCGCGATTTCGCCTGCGTCCAGCGGCCGTGTCGCGACGATGAAGCTGCCGACAGTAACGATGCGCCGACGGAAGTAGCGGAAATTAGGTGTGGTATAGGCGCCTGTCGCCAGCAACACTTGATCCGCGGTGACGCTGCCGCGCGAGGTCATCAGGCGATGGCGCGAGCCTGCGCGCACCTGCGCGGTGACCGGCGCCTTCTCGAAGATAACAGCACCGCGGCGCTTGGCTGCTTCGGCGAGCCCGACGCCATAACGCCCCATATGCATCATCGCGCTCTTCTTCGAGAGCATCGCGCCGAAGAAGGGCGAGCCGACCTCGGAGTTCAGATCCTGAGCGGACAGCAACGCGGTCTCCGGATCCACTTCACGATGGACTGCTTCGAAGTTCCGCGCGATGGCATCGAAGTGCTTTGGCTTGGAGGCGAGCTTCAGCTTGCCGGCGCGGCGGAAACTGCAGTCGATGCCCTCCTCCGCGATCAGCGCTTCGAGCGTGTCGATGGAGGCATCGAACGCACGGTAGAGTGCGATAGCTCGCTCCCTGCCCAATTCCGCCTTGGCGGCAACATAACTGTGCGCCAGACCATTGTTGAGATGACCGCCGTTCCGGCCTGAGGCTCCGCTGCTTACACGGTCTGCTTCGAGAACAACGACACTGGTTCCCGCCTTCGCAAGCTGACGCGCAGCTCCGAGGCCCGTGAAGCCGCCGCCGATCACTGCAACGTCGTAATGACCGTCGACGGGACCTTCAGATCCGCCGCCGAAGCTCGGTGCAGTGTCGTGCCAATAAGAGACGTATTTCACCGCAGACCCGCGATCTCAAAGCCCGAATACGCCAGGCAGGCCGGCAATGTCGCTGATCTCAACGTAGCCGTAATAGGGGTTGGCGGGCTCATGTCCACGATTGACCCACACCTTGTTCTTGATGCCGAGGTCATGCGCCGTCATCAGATCATAGCGGAACGAGGAGGAACAGTGCACCACGTCTTCCGGCCCGCAGCCCAGCGCATCGAACATGTATTCGAAGCCCTTCATGCGGGGCTTGTAGGACTTGGCCTGTTCGGCCGTAACCACTGAATGGAACGGCACGCCAAGCTTCGCCACGTTGGACGGGATCTGCACATTCATGGCGTTCGAGAGGATGACGAGCGGAATCTCCTTGGCGACTTTGGCAAGACCTGCAGGAACGTCGGGATGCGGTCCCCAAGTCGGCACGCGCTCGTAGACCGTCTGCGCATGCTCGACCTTGAAAGCGACGCCATTGCGCTTGCAGGCGCGCTCCAGCGCGTTGTGGACCACCTCGGCGTAGGGCTTCCAGTCGCCGAGAACCTCGTCGAGCCGATACGCCGCGAAGTCCCTGACAAGTTCGGTCATCTGCGGCTTGGCCAGAAGCGCGCCATAGAGATCTTGCGCTGCTTCTGCCATCTGGAAATTCGTTAGCGTGCCATAGCAGTCGAAAGTCACATATTTCGGGCGAAAGTGGCTCATCATCCTCATCCTGGCGCGCTTGCGCGATGTCACGGCCACAAATGATAGAGCGGCCGCGCGGCATAAGATGCGGTTTCTCCGCCGGCTGCGGTGGAAGATACCGTTCGCGCCATGCGCTTCAGACGATCTGCATATCGGCAAAATACGAGACTGGTACCGGACAGGAAAACCGGTTGATGATCACGAGCACCATATCGCTCAGCGCCTTCCGCCCCGAGCATCTCGAAGGTGCGTTGCGCCTTTCGCGTCATGCCGGCTGGCCGCACCGCCTCGAGGACTGGCAACTGGCACTCGATCTGAGCGCGGGATTCGTCGCATTGGAGGCGAATGCTTCAACCGTCGTCGGGACGGTTCTGATGACGCCCTACAAGCGCGATGTCGCAACCATCAACATGGTCATCGTCGATGAAGCCGCCCGCGGGCGCGGATTGGGCCGTGAGCTCATGGAGGCAGCCATCGCGCTGGCGGGATCGCGTGCGCTGAGACTGGTTGCAACCAGCGAGGGCCTGCCGCTCTATGAGAAGCTCGGCTTTTGCCGGACGGGGACCATCGTCCAGCATCAAGGACCGGTGCTGCATGTCGCCCCGCCCGCCAAAGTCCGGCCGGCCGAGTCGCACGACATCTTCGGGATCCTTGAACTCGACAAAAGCGCGTACGGCGCAGACCGGAGAGATCTGCTTTGCGCGCTTGCGAAGGTCGGCCAACTGGCCGTGCTCGATCACGGCCAGAGCATCGGCGGATTTGCGGCGTTACGCGCCTTCGGCAGAGGCGAGGTGATCGGCCCCGTCGTGGCCGCGAACGCGGACGACGGGAAGGCCCTGCTGGCTTATTTCATGGCGGGGCGGGAAGGACGCTTCGTTCGCGTGGATACCACCGAGGCCTCTCAATTGGGGGCCTGGCTCACAGACGAGGGACTCGTCCGGGTCGACGAAGGCATTGCCATGCAGCGCCCCACAGTTGCGCGGTCCATCTGCGCGCCATTTACCACATTCGCCCTTGCCAGCCAGGCTTTCGGGTAACTGGAGACCTCAATGCTCAGCAATTCACTCATCGAGCTCGATCGGGCCCATCTCATCCACCCGGTCACCTCCTATCGGGGCCACGAGGCAGCCGGGGTCAAGGTGCTGAAATCAGCCAAGGGAGTGACGGTGACCGATGCCTCCGGCCACCAACTCGTCGACGGCTTCGCCGGTCTCTGGTGTGTCAACGCCGGCTATGGTCATGAGAGCATCGTTGCGGCCGCTTCCAGGCAGATGCGTGAGCTTCCCTACGCAACGGGCTATTTCAGCCTTGGCTCGGAGCCGGCGATCCGGCTCGCGGCGGAATTGGCACAGCGGGCTCCCGGTGACCTGAACCACATCTACTTCACGCTGGGCGGTTCGGATGCCGTCGACAGCTCGGTACGTTTCATCCGCTACTACTGGCACGCCCGACGCGAACCGCAACGCGACCAATTCATCTCCGTCGAGCAGGGATATCATGGGTCCTCAACGGTCGGCGCCGGGTTGACAGCCTTGCCCGCCTTCCATGCCGGTTTCGGCCTGCCGCTCAGCTGGCAGCACACGATCCCCTCGCACTATGTCTATCGGAATCCTGCCGGGCAGGATGAAGATGCCATCATCGCGGCCTCGCTGGCAGCGCTCGAGGCGAAGATCGCGGAGATCGGTGGTCCACATCGCGTCGCCGCATTCTATGCCGAGCCGATCCAAGGATCGGGTGGCGTGCTCGTGCCGCCCAAGGGCTGGATGAAAGCGATGCGCGCACGGTGCCGGGATTATGGCATTCTCTTCGTGGCGGACGAGGTCATTACCGGGTTCGGCAGGACGGGTCCACTTTTCGCCTGCAGCGAGGACGACGTCGTCCCGGACCTCATGACCGTCGCCAAGGGACTGACCTCCGGGTATGTGCCAATGGGCGCAGTCTTCCTGTCGGATCATGTCTACGACACGATCGCCGATGGGGCGGGTGCAAGCGCGGTTGGGCACGGATATACCTACTCCGCCCATCCCGTCAGTGCCGCGGTAGCCTTGGAGGTGCTGCATCTCTATGAGAGCGGCTTGCTTGCGAATGGCGCGAAAGCCGGTGCACGTCTGATGGCCGGCCTTCAATCGTTAAAGGATCATCCCCTGGTGGGCGACGTGCGCGGCCGCGGCATGCTGGCCGCCATCGAACTCGTCACCGACAAACAACGCAAGACGCCGCTCCCCGCCGCGGCCGAACCGGCGCGGCGCATCTTCGACCGCGCCTGGAACAACGGCCTCATCGTCCGGGCCTTCCCGACAGGCGTGCTCGGCTATGCCCCGCCGCTCTGCTGCTC
>NZ_JBFULT010000600.1:0-4420 GCF_054049755.1 Bradyrhizobium sp. P5_C11_2 | reverse complement strand
GGCCTCTCCCCGCAAGCGGGGAGAGGCGAAGCGCTACTCCTCATCCTCCTTCTTCCGCAGCAGATCCGTCGCGAGATCGGACAGTTTTGGCCGCGGCAGGGCCGCGAACGGCAGCGGGCGGGTGACGTCGATTGCGGCGAGGCCAAGCCGCGCCGTGAGCAATCCGTTGAGCATGCCTTCGCCGAGGCGCTGCGACAGCTTCGCCGCGATGCCGTGGCCGAGCATCTGCTGCACCAGGCTGTCGCTCGCGGCCATGCCGCCGGTGATGGCGAGATGGGCGATGACGTGGCGGAGCAGGCGGATCATGCCGAGCGCGCCGGGGCGGCCGCCATAGAGCCGGGCGAGCTGGCGGATCAGGCGGAGCGAGGCCACGAACACGAACATCACGTCGATCAGCGCGCGCGGCGAAACAGCCGTGACGATCGACACCCGCTGTGCCGCAACCGACACCAGCCGCCGGGCCTCGGCATCCAGCGGTGACATCAGTTCGCGCTCGGCGAGCCGGACCATGTCGGCGCCGTCGATGATTTCGCCGGCATGGCTCTCCAGCGCGGCGCGGGCGCGCGCGAGCTGCGGGTTCTGGTGCGCGATCTTGAGCAGGTCCTGCACGATGGCGCGGCTCTCTTTGCGATTGTCGCTGGCGAGCACCGCGGCCGCGCGCTGATGCAGCTTTTCGATCGTCGCAAGGCGCGCCAGGCCAAATGCCTCGCGCCCGGTCACCACTGCCAGCGCGAGCGTCGTGACGAGGGCGAACGCAAGACCGACGAAGCCGAGGCTTTCGCTGCGCGCAAACAGGTCCTCGATCAGATGGACCACGCCGAGCCCGACGCCGAGCAGCGTCAGCCCGGCAACGCCGGACCAGAACAGCGCGCCCCAGGGCCAGCCGCGCCGCGCCGGAAGCGCGGTTTCGATCGGCACCGGCAGCGTCAGGGGATCCGGCTCCGGCGTGATCTGGATGGTGCCGCGGCCGGGCCGGCCGGTCTCATCGGCCTCGGTGACGACGACGCCGGGATCGTCCAGCCGGAACGTCGCCGGCCGCCGCGGCTGGGGTCGGTCGTTCATGACAGCTTGTCTCCGATCAGGAATTGCAAGGCACGGTCGAGGCGGATGTGAGGCAGCGCCGGCTCGTCCGTGCCCTCGCGTTCGAGCTTGGGCGGGCGGAAGCGCAGGAAGCGAAAGTCGCTCTTCTCGGCCGCTTCCGTCGACAGCCCGCGAAAGGCGTCGGTGCCGTTGAACAGGGCTTCCGGATCCAGCGGCAGGTCGCCCGGAAAGGTCGCGACCTCCGTGTTGCCGTCGAAGAACTCGCCACCGGCGCTTTCGCCCGYGGCGGGCGTTCCCAAAATCGACGGCAATTTGTCGCGGCCGCGCGCGACCTGCGCCTCCCGCGTGGCGCGGACGGCGGCGAGCGCGACCACGTCGATCTCGGCGCCGGTATCTTCCGCCCGCGCCACCGCGCTGGCGACCGCGCGGCGCAGCACGGCTTCCAACCGGTCGTGGCTGGAATGATGCAGATGGTCCGACTTGGTCGCCGCGAACAGGATGCGGTCGATGCGCGGCCGCAACAGGCTGGAGATGAAGCTGCTGCGGCCGATGCGGAAGCAATCGAGAATGCCGGCAAGGGCTGCTTCGAGATCGTGCAGCGCCTCGGGTCCGGAGTTGAATGCGGCCAGCGCATCCGCCAGCACGATCTGGCGATCGAGCCTAGCGAAATGATCGCGGAAGAACGGCCGCACCACGACGTCCTTATAGGCCTCGTAGCGGCGGACCATCATGGCCCACAGCGATCCCTCCGGCGCCTGGCCGTCGATCGGCACGTCGAGCGGCGCGAAGGTCAGCGCCGGCGTGTCGGCGAGATTGCCGGGCATCAGGAAACGGCCGGGCGGCAGCAGGCTCATGGCAAAGCGCTCGTCGCGGCAGGCTCGCAAATAGCCGGTGAAGTGCTTCGCGGCCGCAAGCGTCGCCTGCTCGTCCTCGCGCGCCTCCGGCTTGAGCGTTGCCAGATGCGCGTGCCACTCGGTGGCAAGATGCACGCGCGGCGCTTCGCGCGAAAGCGCGAGGCTTTCGGACGACCATTGCTCAAAGCTCTTCTGGAGCAGCGGCAGGTCGAGCAGCCATTCGCCGGGATAGTCGACGATGTCGAGCGTGAGGGTCCGGTCCGCGCCGTTGTGGCGCTGGTAGTCTATGACGAGCCGCAGCTCGCTGATGTCGACCGTCGAGTTCGGCCAGCGCCGCTCCTCGATCAGCGTGCGCAGATGGTTCTCGTAGGCGAAGCGCGGCACGGCATCGTCGGGTTGCGGCGCCAGATGCGCCCGCGCGATCCGGCCCGAGGCATAGGCCTCGAACACCGGAAACCGGCCGCCGCGCGTCAGCCCATGGATCAAGGCGGTGATGAACACGGTCTTGCCGGCCCGGGACAGGCCGGTGACGCCGAGCCGCACCGTCGGGTTGAAGAAATGCCCGCCATAGTCCATCAGCGCCCGGGCCGACAGGCGCGCCTCCTCGACCATATCCTGGAAACTGAATGCCATGTGAACGAGAGGGTCTCGGGCGAGCGGGCGGGCCAAATAGGTAAAACGGACTAGTCACAAAAGTGGCAACTGCCTGAGGAAAATCAAGCTTCATACTTCCACCGCCTTTGTCGGTAAATCAGCGGTTTGAACGACGCGCCGATGCCGAAAGACCCATAGAAAAGTGGCCCCTTCCTTGCCTCTGGATTGCCATGACCGTCTTCCAAATGAAACAGTTCGCGTCCACCTCCGTCCATGCCGCAGCCGACGCGATCGGCTGGAACTACGATCGCGCCGAGCTGATCGCCGATGGCGTCATCCATGCGATCGGCGTCCTCTCCGGCATCATCGCGGCGACCGTCCTCGTGGTGCTTGCGGTGCTCTATGCCAACGCGATCGACATCGTCGGCGTGTCGATCTACGTCGCCGGCCTGCTCTCGATGCTGGTGCTGTCGGCGACCTATAACCTCTGGCCGGTCTCGCCGGTCAAATGGCTGCTGCGGCGGTTCGATCATTCGGCAATCTACCTGCTGATCGCGGCGACCTACACGCCGTTCATCCTGGAAGTGAAGGACAGCGTGTTTGCGCTGGCGCTGCTCGTCTGCGTGTGGTGCGTGGCGATCTTCGGCATCGTGCTGAAGCTTCGCTATCCCGGCCGGTTCGACCGTGTCGCCGTCGGCATCTATCTGGCGATGGGCTGGAGCGGCATGATGCTGTACGACGCCGTGGTCAAGGCGCTTCCCGCGATGGCCCTGGGCTTCGTGGTTGCGGGCGGTGCGCTCTACTCCTTTGGCGTCATCTTCCACGCCTGGCGGCGGCTGCGCTTCCAGAATGCGATCTGGCACGGCTTTGTCTTGGCCGGCGCGGCGTGCCATTATACCGCGGTGCTCGACCTCGTGTTGAGCTGAGCAAGGCCCGCGAAGCGGTATAAGACAAAATAAGACCAGAGGAGACGTCGCATGCAGGTGACCGGCAAGGTCGTGGTCGTCACTGGCGGCGCCAACGGCATCGGCAAGGCGCTGTGCGAGGCCTTCCACAAGGCGGGCGCCGCCAAGGTCGTGGTCGCGGACATGGACGCCGCCAACGCAAGAGCCGTGGCTGCCACGGTTGATGGCGCGGCCTTCAGATGCGACGTCGCGCAGGAAAAAGAGATCGCCCACGTCATCGAGGAGACCGAGCGGCAGTTCGGACCGATCGACCTGTTCTGCTCCAATGCCGGCATCGGCGGCGGCTTCGATCCCATGTCGGTGAATGCCGGTGGTGCTTCGGATGAGCCGTGGCAGCGCAGCTGGGCGATCCACGTCATGGCCCATGTCTACGCGGCACGGCATCTTGTCCCACGCATGAAGGCGCGCGGCGGCGGCTATTTCCTCAACACGATCTCGGCCGCGGGCCTGTTGTCGCAGGTCGGCAGCCCGGCCTATTCGACGACCAAGCACGCCGCGGTCGGCTTTGCCGAAAATCTCGCGATCTCGCACAAGGCGCACAACATCCGCGTCTCGATCCTCTGCCCGCAGGGCGTCGACACCAACATGTTGCGCTCGATCCCGAAGGGCCCGCAATCCGRCGACGGCGATCTGACGCCCGAGCAAGTCGCCAGGGACGTGCTCGCCGGCCTCGAACAGGAGACGTTCCTGATCCTGCCGCACCCGCAGGTGCTCGGCTACATGCGCAAGAAGACCGAGAACTACGACCGCTGGATCGGCGGCATGGCCAAGATCCAGGCGAAGATGCGCGAGGAGTTCGGGAAGTGACCTGACGGTGTGCCGGTGGCACGCTCGCGCCAAACAATCGGTGTCGTCCCGGCGAAGGCCGGGACCCATAACCACGGGGCAAAATTTGGCGAAGACCGGCAGTTATTCGGTACTAACGACTGCGCTTCACCGATAGATCACGCGGTATGGGTCCCGGCC
>NZ_JBFULT010000599.1:0-4432 GCF_054049755.1 Bradyrhizobium sp. P5_C11_2 | reverse complement strand
CAATCGCGAATGTGCTGAGGTTCGCGGGTCGTTAGCCATACCCGCTCAGCTTGCCGCCTCCGCTTTGGAGCCGGCCCATGATCCTGTCTGCCATTGCCGCCAAGCTCAAGCAGCGTGCACGGACCGACTTCCGCGGCCGGCACTTCGAGGCGGTCCTGATCGTGCAGGCGGTCTCCTGGTACCTGCGCTACCCGCTGAGCTACCGCGACATCGAGGAGCTGTTCCTTGAACGTGGCCTGGAGGTGGATCACTCCTCCGTGAACCGCTGGGTTCTGGCCTATGCGCCGCTGATCGAGAAGCGGCTACGGCAGTTTTGTCGGCCACACTGCGGCTCGCTGCGCATCGACGAAACCTACATCAAGGTGCGGGGCGAGTGGCGCTACCTCTACCGGGCGATCGACAAGCATGGCACGTCCGTCGACTTCCTACTGACCGCCAAGCGCGATCTCGATGCGGCCAAGCGGTTCTTCCGCAAGGTGCTCCAAGATCAGCCGCTACTCGCCCCTGATCGGATCGGCACGGATGGCGCTGGCCCGTACCCGCCGGCCATCGCCCATAGCCGTGAGGTGGGTTTGCTGCCCCGTGCGCCGCTCCACTATGTGACCAAGCACCTGCAGCAAGGCATCGAGAGTGACCACTTCCGGGTCAAGCGAGCGATGCCGCGGGTGGGCGGCTTCCGGTCCTTCCACACGGCGCGGCGCACGATCTGCGGCTTCGAGGCGATGCTGTGGCTGCGCAAGGGCTTCGGCTTTGCCGGCGCGTGGACCGTGTGCGAGCAGAACCGGCTGCTCGGGGTCTGCTTCGGACTTCAGGCGGTTAACAAAACCTGAAACCGAGGCCAATTTAGCCTGAGCTGCGACCTACCTCGCGGTTTGCGACAGGCCCCGAAAACCACCGAATGGCTGAGATGGGCGCAAAGCTGCTGGTCCGCTCTACGGCGCCGAATCTGCGTCATAGAGCCGGCGTTGACAACAGCTGTCGCACTGAGGCTCCGAGCCCCGAAGCAAAATAAAATGCGCAATCGATATAACCGGAGGACCAATAAGCTCATTTCTCGAGCAAAGAAAGACAGTGTTATGCTAAAAAGTATGGTCGAAGTGACGCGTTATCACTGATCATTCGGCACCTATGAGCCAATAAGTGCTGCTAAATACGCTGTGAAACCCTTCCTATTCTGTCGAGAGATTGTGTCTTGTGAGTCTTACGCGCTGTGATCAGTGCAAGAGTGTCCAGCGCGTTTCCTGTTGCCGCAAATTCTGCGGTGTTGTCGAAGATACACCACGCCCGACGTCCGAGGGCACTTTGCTGGTGCAAGCGCTCGGCCATCCGGGTGAGTACAGGCGGCTCATAAACCGAATGGTACATGCGTGGGGAGCCATGAAGCCGGTAGTAGGCAAGATCCAGCCAACCACCCGGCTTGCCTGCACCCGGGATTGGCGCGGGATCAGCAGCGACTCGGGCGATCGCGAGTTCGCTGAGGAGTTTATCGGCGTCCTCAACAAACCAGGTGGCGTGGCGCGGTTCGCAAACGATGTCCCCCGGGAAGATCTGCCTGAAGGTTGCCAGAAATGGTTCGGCCGACGCCCTGTTGAAAACCAAACTCGGCGGAAGCTGGAGAAGCAGCGGCCCGAGCTTCGGCCCAAGGCTCGCCACCTCGCCTAGGAAGCGAACCAAGAGCTCGTCCACGCCGGTGAGGCGTCGCTCATGCGTGATCGCGCGGGGCACCTTTACGGCGAAGTGGAACCCGTCTGGCACCGCGGCGGCCCACTTCTCGTAGGTCGAGACGCGATGTGGCCGATAGAAGGACGTGTTGATCTCAACCGCAGAAAAGCGCTGCGCGTACCTCTCTAAATGGCTGCCGGTTTCCGGGAATTGTGAGGCGTTGGCTTTCGGCAGGCTCCAGCCCGCGGTTCCGATCGCGATGGGGTCTGGTGCATGCATCAGCTGTTACAGTGGGCAATAAGCCATACCGGCCAGATCGGCGGAAGGCAGTCGGGTACATGTGCGCATGCGAGCGCTTGAAGAAGTCTTTGGTCGTCTCTCGACGTCAGCATTCCGGCAGCGGCTTCGGCTCGCGTCCGCCGATCAGGCCCATCTTCGAGAGACAGGCCTGCCGATGGTTCTAGAGCATGCACGGAACTTCGTGGAACGGCGCCTTGCGCCCGCCGAGCCGAGGAACGACGGTAAGCAGACGCCCTTTCGCGGCCATCGTGCCTTTATGGTACAGCATGCGACGGCCACCTGCTGCCGCGGCTGTTTGGCCAAGTGGTACACCATACTTGCGGGACGGGAGTTGACCGCTGTCGAGCAGGCGCACGTGGTCGAGGCTAGCGGGCACTGGCTGCGCTCACAGAATGTCGATGGCGCATAACTGATGGTTCTGTGCTGAGCTCAAATCGGCGATAATTCGGTGCGAGTATCACATGAAGGGTCTTACCGGATTTCCAGGCTGAAAAACGCGCGGTGACTCAGACAAGCGCCGGCTAGGGGAGACGTGCTAGGCGGCCGGTGCCCCACGCCTGCGCAGCGCCTCCGGTAGGCAGTGCGTCCGCCGCAGCCGCGCCGACACCCGCAGAAAGGTCACGAAGTTCTCCGCCTCATCGAGATTCATGCCGCACGCAATAGCGGCGTGGTCCCGCATGATTGTGTGGGTGCCGTCGCCGGCGAGCTTCACGCTGATCCTGGGCATGTGCCTCTCCTTAAAGGATCTTCGGAGACGCATGGATGGAGATGGCGCCTCAATCTAACAATGACCTCGGCGGCGTGTGGTTCGCACTAGTGGTTGCGCCATGCCGCACCCGTAGTGCTCGTCGGGCTCGCGTGAGCACGAAGTAGGCGGCAAGGGCCGCGCCGTTGATGGAGAGCACCCAGCCGTAGCTGTTGGGCGCCTGCCCGTACATGGGCCGGCCGATGGTGCCGAAGCCGACGCATAAGCCAAAGATGGCAAGACCCGCGAATAGGAGAGCGAAGAACAGCATGACCATTCCCCCCAAGAAAGGTGAAGCACCTACAGGTCGAAGAGGCGGACGAACTCGCACGGCGTGTACTGCACGCCTTCCCGGTCCGCGATCCGCACGTCAGCATAGCCGGTCCAGATCAGCTCGGCCGCCTTCTTTAACGCGCCGATCGCTGTGTCGTAGTCGATGAGGATCGGCCCTGTCAGGTTCAAGCCGGTAACGATGAAGGTCATACCGACCTCCGTCCGCTTGGTGCATCCTGCGGTTCACAATACGCCTCTGCGCAGGCTTTCACCAGGGCGTTGAGCGGCAGATTTCTAGGAGCGATTGCAGCGGTCTATTGCAAGGCATCGCCTGAGCTTGGCCTCCAGCCGGTCTAGCTCGCGCACAACCATCGAAGCGGACTGCCATGCCTGATGCGCCGACCCGCTTTGATCCTCTTTGAGGCCGTGCTTGGCGCGGGCTTGTCACGTTGGCAAGGTCGCCGGCTTGCCGCGACCGATCCAGCATCGTAGCCGGGCCGCATGAGCCCGCTCTCGTACTCCGGCTACCGCTTTCCGCGCGACATCATCCAGCGCGCCGTGTGGATGTACCTGCGCTTCACCCTCAGCTTCCGCCATGTCGAGGAGCTCCTGGCCGAGCGCGGSATCATCGTCACGTACGAGAGCGTCCGCCGCTGGGTGCTAACCTTTGGTCCCGTCATCGCGCGCGGGCTACGAGCCCGGCGACCCAAGCCGCACACGCGCTGGCATCTCGACGAGGTGTTTGTGAAGATCGGCGGCCGGCAGATGTACCTGTGGCGGGCCGTTGATGCGGAAGGCGAGGTGCTGGACGTGCTGGTTCAGCCCAAGCGCGACAGGCGAGCGGCGCAGAAGCTGATGCGCAAGCTGCTGAAGAAGCAGGGGATGGCAACCGAGGCGTGGGTCACGGACAGGTGCCCGGCCTACGGCGCTGCGCTGCGTGACCTGAGGCTTCGCAGGGCGGATCACGTCCAGCGCAAGCGAGCGAACAATCGAGCCGAGAGCTCGCACGTCCCGGTGCGACGACGAGAGCGCAAGCTGCAGGGCTTCCAGTCGCCAGGCTCAGCCCAGCGGTTCCTGTCGATGCATGCAGCGACCTACAACACCTTCACCGTTCCCCGCCACCTCGTCTCAGCCCCCACGCACCGACTCTTCCGAGCCGAGGCGTTCGCGACGTGGCGCAGGGCGGCTAGCGTGGCGGCTTGAAACTAGAGCTGTTCCCACCTATGTAGCGACGGCCTAGTCGCCCTCATATCCGGCGGCGGTGATGCAGTTGCGGCATTCGTCTGGGGTGAAGCGGGTGAAGGCCTCGCGGATAGCAACCCAGAGGTCGGGCACGGTGCGGGCGGTTGCGGTTCGCAGCAGGTGCTTGAGCTTGGCGAAGATCTGCTCGATCGGATTGAACTCGGGACTGTAGGGCGGAAGGTACAGGACCCGCGCCCCCACCGCCTCGAT
>NZ_JBFULT010000598.1:0-4449 GCF_054049755.1 Bradyrhizobium sp. P5_C11_2 | reverse complement strand
TCGCCTGGGTGGCGGCGCAGGGTCAGCAGATCGTGCCGCTGGTCGGTGCCCGCACCCGCAACCGTCTCGCCGAGGCACTCGGCGCGACCAAGGTCCATCTGACGCCGGCTCATCTTGCGGCGTTGGCAAAAGCCTTCCCGCCGGATGTCGCCTCCGGCACGCGCTATGCGGCCGAGCAGATGGCACATCTCGACAGCGAGAAGCCGGCCACCGCGTAACGGCGACAATCAGGTGCGATGGGCGCTCAAATCAGTCATGACCGGCCCATCGCCATTGAGCGGATTGGCCGGATCGCGCGCGTAACGCAGCGTCTCGAAGCGCATCGCGCGCGCATCGATCATCAGGAGGCGGCCGACCAGTCCGTCGCCAAAACCGACGATCTCGCGGATCGCCTCCAGCGCCATCATCGAGCCCATCACGCCCGCAAGCGCGCCCATGACACCGGCCTCGGCGCAGGCCGGCACCGTGCCGGGCGGCGGCGCCTCCGGAAACAGGCAGCGATAGGTTGGATTGAAGACGCCGTCGGCGTTTTTCTCATGTGCGCGGATGGTGGTGAGCGAGCCGTCGAAGGTGCCGAGCGCCGCCGTGATCAGCGGCTTCCTGGCGAAGAAGCAGGCGTCCGAGGCCAGATAGCGGGTCGAGAAATTGTCGGAGCCGTCGAGCACGAGGTCGTAATCGCCGACCAGCGACAGCGCATTGTCGGCATTGAGCCAGGTGGCATGGCCGACAAAGCGCACATGCGGATTGAGCGCGGTGATCCGCTCGGCGGCGCTCTCGACCTTGTGCCGGCCGATATCGGGCGTCGTATGGATGACCTGGCGCTGAAGATTGGACAGCGACACCACGTCGTCATCGACCACGCCGAGCGTGCCTATGCCGGCGGCGGCCAGATACATCAGGGCCGGGGCGCCAAGCCCGCCGGCGCCGATCACCAGCACCGACGCCCGCTTCAGCGCGGCCTGGCCGGGACCACCGACATCGCGCAGCACGATATGGCGGGCATAGCGTTCGAGTTCGTCCGGGCTCAGCATTCTCAGCTCTTCCTAGATTGCTGCCGCTCCCCGTGAGGAGCGCGAAAGTCGCACACACTGTCATTCCGGGGCGATGCGAAGCATCGAACCCGGAATCTCGAGATTCCGGGTTCGGCTCTTCGAGCCGCCCCGGAATGACTCGTCCTCTCAGATGAGGATCTTGCTCTGTGGCCGCTCGCGCCAGCCTGAACCACCCCAACATTGTTCGCGACCAAGGAGATGTGCTTCAATGACAGCACGTTCAATGGGCTGGCTGGATTTGTCATGAGATCGATGCTTGCGGCAACACTGATGTTCGCGACCGCCGCGGCTGCGAACGCCCAGATGACGACGCCGCCGATCCCCGGCACCAAGCCGAAGCCGGTTCAGACCGTTCCGATCCGCCCACCTGCCTTGCAGACGCCGTCGGAGACCGCCGACGCGATGGCGCAGGCGGAACGGCTGTCGCTGCAATCCGACCTCGCCTGGGTCGGCCAATATAACGGCGCCATCACCGGCGACGTCAGCGCGCGCATGGTCGACGCGATCAAGGAGTACCAGAAGATCAAGGGCGGCAAGCCCACCGGCGTGCTCAATCCGCAGGAGCGTGCCGCGCTCGCGGAGACCGCGCGACGGAAACAGGACAGCGTCGGCTGGAAGATCGTGATGGAGCCGACCAGCGGCGCCCGGCTCGGCGTCCCCGCCAAGCTGGTGCCGCAGCAGGCAACCGACGCCAACGGTTCGAAATGGACCTCGCCGACCGGCACGGTGCAGGTGCTGCTCAGCCGCCGCAAGGAGGCGAACCCGACCACGGCAAAGCTCGCTGAAGCGGAGAAGAAGGAGCCGGCCGGGCGCAAGGTCGATTACACCGTGGTGAAACCCGACTTCTTCGTGCTGTCGGGACTCCAGGGCCTGAAGAAGTTTTACGTGCGCGGCACCTTCAAGGGTGACGAGGTTCGCATCATGACGATCCTCTACGACCAGGCGACCGAGAACACGGTCGAGCCGGTCGTGATCGCGATGTCGAGCGCGTTCAACGCCTTTCCGTCCGGACCGCAAGCCGGACCGCCGCCACGCAAGACGGTCGAATACGGCACCGGCATCGTCGTCAGCGACGACGGCGCGATTCTCACCGACCGCCTCGTCACCGATGGCTGCCTCGCGATCACGATCGCCGGCTACGGCAGTGCCGACCGTCTCGCCGAGGACCGGGAGCACGATCTCGCGCTGCTGCACATCTACGGCGCGCGCGGCCTGAAGCCGCTCAGCCTCGCAAGTGGCCCGGCGAAGACCAGTGTCGATGTCATCGGCATCGCCGATCCGCAGAGCCAGGGCGGCGCGGCCGGCGTGTCCAGCGTCAAGGGCGCGCTGGCGCCGGTCACGAGCAGCGACTCCGCGCTGTCGCCGCCGCCGGCGGTCGGATTTTCCGGCAGCCCCGCGATCGACGGCGACGGCAAGTTCGCCGGCATCGCGCTGCTGAAACCGGCGATGATTGCCGGCCCCGCAACGGCGGTGCCGGCCTCGCAGGCCGTGATGGTCTCCGCGGACACGGTGCGCGATTTCCTGAAGGCGAATGGCGTCACGGCGAACGGCGCATCTGCGGATGCAAAAGCCGCCGTCGTGCGCGTGATCTGCGTGCGGAAGTAGGCGAGCGCTGCGCGAGAGGTGTGCCCCCTCTCCCGCTTGCGGGAGAGGTTGAAGAGCCCCGCAGCTAGCGCACCATTAGCCAAGCCTAAACCTTACCCCACTCTTCGCGAGCCCGCCGGAGATCCCGACCGGCGTGCCGTCCGCGCGCCAGCAGGCAGCGCCGGTCATGCTGCCGTCGTCGTGGAACGCAATCGCATTCATTCCCCCGGCCACGGTCGCAACGCGCTGGACCTTGTGGCCCATGCTCGCGAGTTTTTCGCGCACGCTCTCCGGCACCGCCTGCTCGACCTCGAGCGCGTTGCCCTCGGTCCAGACCCGCGGCGCCTCGACCGCCTCCTGCAAGCTCATGCCATGGTCGATCAGATTGACCAGCGCCTGCATCGCGCTCGGGAAGATGCGTTTTCCCCCGGGCAGGCCGAGCGCATAGCGCAGCTTGCCGTCGCGCAGCGCCATCATTGGCGACATCGAGGTGGTGACGCGCTTGCCCGGCGCCAGCGACAACGCGTGGCCGGGTCGCGGGTCGAACAGATTCATGTAGTTGTTGGCGATGGCGCCCAGACCCGGGATCATGATCTTCGCGCCGAACAGATTGTTGATGGTCTGCGTGGTCGCGACCACGTTGCCTAAGGAATCCGCCGCCGTCAGATGCGTGGTGTGCGCGCCTTCGAGCTGCGTCACGCCGGCGCCCCAGGCCTGCGCCCGCGCCGGATCGATCGCGCGGCGGCGCTCTTCGGCGTAGGCCTTCGAGGTCAGCCGCTCCACCGGCACGCCGACAAAGTCGGGATCGCCGCTTGCCGCGGCGCGATCGGCAAAGGCGATCTTCAGCACTTCGGCGAGGGTGTGAATCGTCTCCGCCGTGCCGAAGCCGAGGCCGGCAATGTCATAGCCCTCCAGGATGTTCAGCATCTGCGCGATATGCACGCCGGAGGCCGCGGGCGGCGGCGGTCCAAGGATGGTCCAGCCGCGATAGTCGGCGCGGACCGGCTGCCGCTCGACGGTCCTGTAATTGGTGAGATCGTTGCGGCGGATGAAGCCGCCGCTCTTTTCCATGTAGTCGACCAGGATGTCGCCGAGCGGTCCCTCGTAGAGCGCTTTGTCGCCGTGATCGGCGATATGGCGCAGCGTCTCGGCATATTCGGCCTGCACCACGCGCTCGCCGACCTTCAGCGGCTCGCCGTTCGGCAAGTAGATCGCCGCGATCGGCTTGTCCTTGCGCATCTCGACGGCGCCCTCGCTGATGCATTCATGCAGATAGGGGGTAACCGCATAGCCGCGCGCGGCGTGCTTGATCGCGGGCTGCATGATGTCGGCGAGCGGCATGGTGCCGAACCGGCGCAGCGTCTCGCACCAGGCTTTTAGCGAACCCGGCACCGCAACCGCTCTCGGCCCATTGAGGTTTTCATTGCCGACGGTGTCAAAGACGTCATGGGCAGAACCCGGCTTAGACGTGTAGGTGTTGTCGCGCACCGCCGAGGGCACGGTGCTCTGGCCGTCGATGAAGCGATGGCTGCCGTCGGCCAGCCTGATATGCGCCATGCCACCGCCGATGATGCCGACCATCATCGGCTCCACCACGGTCAGCGTGAACAGCGTCGCGATCGCGGCGTCGATGGCGTTGCCGCCGGCCGCCAGCATCTCGGCGCCGGCACTGGAGGCCAGCGGATGGTTGCTGACCACCATGCCGCGGCTCGAGACCGCCGGCATTTTCTGGCACTCAAAGGTCGTTGCCGTCCGGTCGCGCCAGTTTCCGCTCATGCGCCTGTCCCTTTTATTCACGGCGGCGAGCACATCA
>NZ_JBFULT010000597.1:0-4463 GCF_054049755.1 Bradyrhizobium sp. P5_C11_2 | reverse complement strand
GACCATCGTCATTCCGTCTCGCGCCAGCTCGACCATGGTTTCCAGCACCTCCTTGACCATTTCGGGGTCGAGAGCCGACGTCGGTTCGTCGAACAGCATGATCTTGGGCTGCATGCACAGCGCTCGCGCGATGGCGACGCGTTGCTGCTGACCTCCCGATAGTTGTGCTGGGTACTTGTCCGCCTGATCCTGGATGCGGACCTTCCGCAACAGGCCGAGTGCGCGATCGCGCGCCTCTACTTGCGAAATGCCGCGAACCTTCATCGGGGCCAGCATGCAGTTTTCCGCAACAGTGAGGTGCGGAAATAGATTGAAGCTCTGAAACACCATCCCGACTTCGCAGCGAACGCTGTTGATGTCGGCGACGCGGTCGCTCAACTCGACACCGTCGACAACGATCCGGCCTCCGTCGTGCTTCTCGATATGGTTGATGCAACGGATCAGCGTCGACTTGCCTGAGCCCGAAGGTCCGCAGAGTACGATCTTCTCGCCCTTGCCGACTTCGAGGTTGACGTCGTTCAGCGCGGTGAATGCGCCGAACCGCTTCATCACATTCTCGACGACGACAATTGCGCCGGGCCGCGTGGCTTCGCTCAAGGTCTCTCGAGGCATGTTCGTCTCCCAAATTCGAGGCGTTATCGCGATGTGGCGAGAGCGTATCGCTTGCGAAGGACAGCGACACACTGGGAGGCTGCCGAACTGATGGCGAGATAGGCGACCGCGACGACGAGGTACATTTCGACGAGGCGGCCGTTGAGCTGCGCAAGCTTGGAAGCGGCGCCCAGAAGATCCGTCAGCGACAGCACGTAAACGAGCGAGGTGTCCTGAAAGAGGATGATCGTCTGGCTCAGGATGATCGGACTGGCCACGCGCAGCACCTGGGGGAGGACGACATGGCGGTAGGTGTCGTAGGTGGACAGCGCGAGCGCCTGGCAGGCCTCGAACTGGCCCTTGTTCACGGCCCGCAGCCCGACACGGATGATCTCGGAGTAGTAGGCGGCCTCGAACAAGCCGAAGGTGATGAAGGCGGTATAGGTGGCGCCGATCGGAACAGGGCGGCCGTTGCCGCTGAGATGCCCAAGCACGATCGGGACCAGGAAAAAGAACCAGAACAGGACGAGGATGAGCGGGATCGACCGGATGACCGCAACGTAGCCGCGGATGATCTGGGCGAACACCGGAATCTCGAAATGCTGGACGAGCGCAAGGCAGGTTCCGAGAACCATGCCGACGGCGAATGCGGCGGCCGTGAGCGACAGCGAGAAGAGGAGGCCCGACCAGAGATAGGGCCAGGATTGCGCGACGATCGAGAAATCGAGGGTGTTCATTTCACGGCCTCCATGGCGCCGGGCAGAGCGCCGCCTTGCTGCACGTCGGCGGCCAGATCCTGGTCGGCCGTGAGGTTGACGGAAGCGCTGCCCGGAATGCGGACGGCTTTGTCGATCAGCGTCATGGCCTGATAGGCAACCAGTGCCAGGCAGAGATAGACGATGGTTGCGGCGCCAAATGCGGAGAATGTCTGGAACGTGGCTTCGCTGATCTGGCGTGCCTGGGCGGTAAGCTCCATCAAGCCGATCGTGAGCGCGACGGAGGTGTTCTTGTAGATGCCCATCACCTCGCTGGTGAGACTTGGCACGATGAGGCGCAAAGCCTGTGGCACGATGACGTGTCGATAGGTGAGGTAACCGCTGAGGCCGAGAGCATTGGCCGCCTCAACCTGTCCCTTCGGCAGCGCTTCGATCCCCGCCCGAACCTGCTCGGCTATTCGGGCGGCGGTGTAGAGTCCCAGGCAAAGAAGTGCCGGGAAGAACGATGCCCAGGGCGGCGGGATTTGCTTGATTGCATCGCCGAGAGCGCTCGGCACCACTTCTGGGAAAACAAAGTACCAGAGGAACATCTRCACCAGGACAGGAATGTTTCGAAATATCTCGACATAGAGCCGGGCCAGGATCGAGAAGAAACGGTTCTGGACTGTGCGGCCGACGCCGACGATCACTCCGATGCCAAAGGCGATCCACCAGCCAAAGAAGGCGAGAGCCAGGGTCCAGCCGAGGCCCGACAGAAGCCAGTCGATATAGCGTTGGCCATCTGCCGTCTGTTCAAAAAGCACTCCGAACATCGCGAGCCCCAGGTTACAGGTGCGAACGAGGATTACCTTGTGAGAAGAGCCGAACGATGTCGCCGGTCAATCGACCGCGTCGCTCGGATGCGCGATCCTGTCCTTGAGCGACTCCGAGAGAGGGAATGCGAGATTTTCGCCCTTCGGCGGAATCGGGCTGTTGAACCACTTGGCATAGGTCTTCTCGAATTGCCCCGACGCCATCTGCTTGGACAGAACATCGTCAACGAGCGCCTTGAAGTCGGCATCGCCCTTGGTGAACATCAGTCCGTAATAGATCTTGGCGTATCCTTCCGGGAGGAACATCAACGCGCCGGGATTTGGCGCCGCGGCCTTGAGGCCCGCAAGGAGGATGTCGTCCTCCATGAAGGCGGATGCCCGTCCCGTGCTCAGCATCAGAAACGATTCGGCATGATCCTTCGCCTGCACGATGTTGAAACCGAGCTGCTCCTTTGCATTCACGCCCTGGGCGAACCCGACGGCATTGGAGCCCTGGGTCACGACGATCGTCTTGCCCTTGAGATCGGCCGCGGTCTTCGGACCATCCGCCTTGACGAGCCATCGCGGCTGACTGACGAACGTCGTGACGGAAAATGAGACTTGTTCCTGCCGCTTCTTGTCGTTCGCGGTGCCGCCGCATTCAATGTCGACGGTCCCGCTCTGGATCAGCGGAATCCGGTTCGAAGAGTTCACCGGAATGTAGTTGACCTTGAGATTGGGTAACTTCAGCTCGTCCTTGATGCGGTCGACGATCGCCGCGCAGAGATCAAGCGAGAAGCCGACGGGCTTCTGATCGGGCCCGAGATATGAGAACGGTATCGAAGCCTCGCGGTGGCCGATGGTGATCGCGCCGCCGGATTTGATCTTGTCCAGCGTCGGGCTGTCGGCTGCCGCGGATGGCCGTGCGCCGACCGCCAGGAGACCGGGGAGAATGGCCAGCACCTGCACAAGCTTCTTCATGGTTCTACCTTCCCATCATTTGCCGAATTCAAGCTGCGACCGAAGGGCGTCCGAGCCCTCGCTTGCGAATGACGTCGATCAAGCGATCGATGTCGTTGGCGGTGTTGAACATGCCGAGCGAGACGCGAATGCCGTCTCGTTCGGGCGACACGCGCACGCCGTTCTCCTCGAAATGGCCGAGCCAGTCCGCCGGGGGCAGGGCGACGACGTAGATGTGCGGAGCGCGGTGCTTTCGCTCGCGCGGACCAACGAGGCGGACGCCCAGCTCGTCCAGGCGCGCGATCAGGTGATCGCCGAGATCGAAGCAGTGGTTCTGGATGTTCTGCACCCCGATCTGCTCGATCATGTCGAGGGAAGCACCCAGGGCATGGATCGCGGGCAGATTGAAGTTGCCGAGCTCGAAGCGCCGGGCGGTCGGCGAAGGCGTCATCAGGTCGGAACGCGCGATCAGATCACCCGGGATCTCGGCGAGGCCCGCAGCCGCAAGATAGGCCGGCTCCAGCGCTGTGAGCGCCTTGTCCCAATAGAGAAGCCCGAGCCCTTGCGGAACCAGCAATCCCTTGTGGCTTCCGGAGCCGATGAAGCTGGCGCCGATCGCTCTCGCGTTGATCGGCACGACGCCGATCGCCTGCATCACATCGACGACGAAGTAGAGCTTCTTCCTGGCGCACATCGCGCCGACGCCCTCGATGTCAAAGCGGTGACCGGCGTGGAATGTCACATGCGACATCGAGATCGCACGCGTCTTGTCGTCAATGAAGGGAGCAAAGCTGTCGGCATCGACGACTTCCGTCATCGGGATGAAGCGGACCTCGACGCCCTTCCGTTGCAGGTTGAGGAACGCATAGGCGTTGTTCGGATGATCGCCGTGAACCATGAGAACGTTATTGCCGGCCTGGAGCGGCAGTGCGTTTGCCGCGATGTTCATGCTTTCCGACGTGTTCTTCGTGAAGGCAATTTCATCCGCCGTCACACCGAGAAGGCGAGCGACCTTGGCGCGGGTCTGCTCCACCCGATCGAGCCAGACGCTCTTCGGTCCGGCCGTCTCGAAGCCCTCGCGAAGGAAAAGCTCGATCGCGGCCTTCACCGGGCGCGCAAGTGGCGTTTGAAACCCGGAGTCCAGATAGACCATTCGTTCAACGGCGGGGAATTCCTTCCTCACGGCGTCCACGTCGTAGTGACGAGACATGCACATCTCCTGTTGAGCGCCGTCGGGACCTGGCTCTCGGCCAGCGGCGGAGCGAGATTTTCGAACGGCGAGACGGCGCTGCACAATTTCCAGTCAATCACCGGCGACGCCAAGAATATGAGCTTTCCGGATTTCGACAAACAAAATTGTCGAATTTCAATAGATTTTATTCCGAAAAATGATAATGAATGATCT
>NZ_JBFULT010000596.1:0-4465 GCF_054049755.1 Bradyrhizobium sp. P5_C11_2 | reverse complement strand
GTCGCGGAACCCCGTCAGCGCTGTCGGAACTGATTTCAAGCTCGAAGTCATGGTACTCAGGCATTGCAGCCTCACTCGACAAAAACCTCGTACTTAAATCGTAGATGCGCTACGCCCAGATCGCCGACCTCTGGATGCTTACCTGCCTCCGAAGTTGTCTGCGCCTGCCGAAAAGAAACGTAACGGCAGCAATGCTCGTTACGGGGTGCGCCGCGGTTAAAGACGTTCGCTGTAGCGACAGCGGCCTGCGGCACGAGCGAAATTGCATTTGCTGCGATAGCCGACGTGGCAAGCCGGAGGGCGCCCACATTGATCTCGGCGGCAGCGAAGTGTGCTTCTAGCTGCTGCAAGGGATCGATTTTGTCGAGAGCCCAACACATGCCACGCTCTCCCGGTGGATCATGCTAGCAACGCAATTCGGCAAACGCAATCTTAGGAGTCAATCCAATTGGAATAAAATTTCCGATAGTCCGACTGTGGCAACGATCCGCTGCTTGATCGATCGCTGGGCGAGATTATCGCACGCAACTTCAAGACGCATTTGTGAAGCAGGTCTCATTTGACCCGAAAAGTTTGTGCAGTGCCGGATGGGCATGCCGGGCGCAAATTTCGACGTCGACGTCGTTCCTGGGGATCGAACGGATCGGGCCGGTGCGGCGACCAAACGATCGTGCCAGACTTCGCACGGTCACAGTCGGATCCCCCATGATTCTGCAATCGCTCGCCGGCCTTCCCGCCTTCCTGGTCTATTTCTGCACCGGGCTGATCGCGATCGTGGCGTATCTGTTCGTCTATACCCGCATCACCCCGCACAACGAGTTCCAGCTGATCCGCGACGACGAGCCGGCCGCAGCGATTGCGCTCGGCCTCAGCCTGCTCGGCTTCGTGGCGCCGCTGGTCAGCGCGATCGCACATTCGGCCAGTGTGCTGGACTGCCTGATCTGGGCGATCATCGCGCTGATCGTGCAGATCATCGTGCTCTTTCTGGTGAGGGTGCCGGTGCCGAACCTGTCGGCGCGGATCGCCGCAGGCGAGCTTGCCCCGGCGATCTGGCTCGGGCTGTCCTCGCTCGCCGCGGGCCTGTTGAACGCCGCCTGCATGATCTACTGATATGGCCGACAAACCCTCCAGCAAGCAGTTCGGCAAGCGCCGGCCGGTGCCGCCGACACCGCGAGAGCCGGTGAAGCGCTCCGGCCATGTCGCGCTGCTGGTGATGGGCACGATCGCGGTCGGCACTACCGCCTACACGCTGATGCCGCGGCAGACTTGCGAGCCCTCTCCTCCCGGGACGGATCCAGCGGTGCAGACGAGCACCGCGTGCAGCGGCAGCAGAAGCAGTTCCTCGGGCGGCAGCGGCGGCYCGGGCTCATCGTCGCGATCGAGCTTCTTCAGCAGCGATTCCTCCAGCCATTCTTCGTCGAGCACGTCATCCGACTCGGGCCACAGCAGCGTGAGCCGCGGCGGCTTCGGCTCGTTTGGCCATGGCTTCTCGGGCGGGGGCTGATCCATGCGGCGCATCACCTGCCTCGAGCGCGACGACTGGCGAGAAACCGCAGCGCAATGCGGCTTCGTCTTCCACACCAACGGCGGCGAACGCTATTGGGACGAGCGGGCCTATTACGCCTTCACGCTCGACGAGATCGAGCGCTCCATCGAGACCCCGACCGGCGAGATCGACGCGATGTGCCTGGAGCTTGCCAGCCGGGTGATCGGCGACGAGCGACATCTGCGGCGACTGAGGATTCCGGAAGCGTTCTGGGATCTGATTGCGACGAGCTGGAAGCGTGACGACCACAGCCTCTACGGCCGGCTCGACCTGAAATTCGACGGCAAGGGCCCGGCCAAGCTGCTCGAATACAACGCGGATACCCCGACCTCGATCTTCGAGGCCGCGGTGTTTCAATGGACCTGGCTCGAACAGGCGATCGAGCGGCGCATCATCCCGGCGCGCGCCGACCAGTTCAACTCCATCCATGAGCGGCTGATCGCGGCCTGGACGACGATCGCCGCGGGCCATCATCTGCATCTCACCGGCACCACGGGCAATGACGAGGACGCCGGCACGCTCGCTTATCTCGAAGACACCGCGCGCCAGGCGGGACTTGCGACCACGCTGCTCGACATCGAGCAGATCGGCTGGCGCGACGAGGCCGGCGGCTTCGTCGATCTCGATAACCGCGACATCGCGCTCGCCTTCAAGCTCTATCCCTGGGAATGGATGTTCCACGACGCTTTCGGCGCGAAGCTTGCCGAGGCACCGACGCGCTGGATCGAGCCGCCGTGGAAGGCGGTGCTCTCCAACAAGGGCATCCTGCCGCTGTTGTGGGAGATGTTTCCGAACCATCCCAATCTGCTGCCCGCCTTCTTCGAGGACGATCCGCGCGCGGCCGAGCTCGGCAGCTCCTATGTGCGCAAGCCGCTGCTGTCGCGCGAGGGCGCCAATGTCACGCTGGTCTCCGGCGGCGTGCCGCTCGACGCGCATGCAGGCCCTTATGGCGCCGAAGGCTTCGTGCGCCAGGCGCTCGCGCCGCTGCCGAACTTTTCGGACTTCTATCCGGTGATCGGAAGCTGGCTGGTGAACCACGAGCCGTGCGGCCTGTCGATCCGCGAAGACGAGAGCCCGATCACCGGCAACAGCTCGCGGTTTCTCCCGCACGCGATTTTGTGAGGCTTGTCATTCCGGGGCGCGACAAAGTCGCGAGCCCGGAATCCATAGCCACAGGCGGATCGAACGGCCCCACGTCTAACCGCCTGCCTATTTCGATGGCCTGTGGTTATGGATTCCGGGCTCCGCGCTTACGCGCGGCCCCGGAATGACGATGAGATCACCTCGCCGCGGCGACCTTCAGCGGCTGCGGCATCAGTCCGCCCATCGGGCGGCCGGAGCGCGCCGGATTCAGCTGGTAGAGGCCGCGGCGGTCGGTGAGGGGACGGAAGGCGTCGGTGATGCCGACGACGGATTCGGCAGCGCCCAGCAGCAGCGTGCCGTCGGCCTCCAGGCCCTTCGCCATGCGCTCGAAGATCACGGCCTTGGTGTCCTGGTCGAAATAGATCAGCACGTTGCGGCAGAAGATCACGTCGAAGGTGCCGAGATGGGAGAAGTCTTGCAGCAGATTGAGCTGGCGGAACTGCACCATCGAGCGGATGTCGGCGTTGAGCTGCCAGATCTCGCCAACTTGCGTGAAGTATTTCACGAGGTGCTGGATCGGCAGGCCGCGCTGCACTTCGAACTGGCTGTAGACGCCGGCCTTGGACTTCTCCAGGACCTCCTGCGACAGATCGGTGGCGACGATCTCGATGCGCCAGCCGGCGAAGGCTGCGCCCATCTCCTTCACGCACATCGCGATCGAATAGGGCTCCTGTCCCGTCGAGGATGCCGCCGACCAGATGCGCAGCGACTTGCGCGCGGCGCGCGCCTTGATCAGGCCGGGCAGGATGGTGTCGCGCAGGTGATCGAACGGGATCTTGTCGCGGTAGAAGAACGTCTCGTTGGTGGTCATGGCCTCGACCACGTCGGAAGCAAGCTTGCCGTCGCCGTTCTTGATCCTCTGCACGAGATCCGGAATGCCCGGAAGGCTCGCCTTGCGCGCAAGCGGCAGCAGCCGGCTCTCGACGAGATATTGCTTGTCGGCGGAGAGATCGAGACCGGAGCGCTCTTTCAGGACCTTGCGCAGATACTCGTAGTCGGCCGGCGTCACGCGCGGTCTCCCGCGAACAGGCGGTTGACCTTGGCGCCGATCTGGTTGAGCGGCAGGATCGCCGCACAGATGCCGGCATTGGCGGCCGCGCCCGGCATGCCCCACACCACGCTGGAGGCTTCGTCCTGCGCGATCACGCTGCCGCCGGCGGCGACGATGTCCTTGCCGCCGCGCATGCCGTCCGAGCCCATGCCGGTCAGGATCACGGAGAGGATACTGCCGTGCCAGATATCGATGGCGGAGGTGAAGAGCGGATCGACCGCGGGCTTGCAGAAATTGACGGCGGGGCCGTCGTCGAGCGCGATCGCGACCTCCGCGCCATTGCGCACGACGCGCATGTGCTTGCCGCCCGGCGCCAGATAGATCCGTCCCGGCTTCACCGGCTCGCCGTCGATCGCCTCGGCTGCCGGCTTGCGGCTCGAGCGCGCCAGATGCTCGGCAAGGATGGTGGTGAAGGTCGGCGGCATGTGCTGGGTGATCAGCACCGGGAAGCGGTCGATCACCGGGCCGAGCTCGGTCACCAGCGCCATCAGTGCCTGCGGACCGCCGGTCGAGGAGCCGATCAGCAGCACCTTGGGTGCCTGGGTCGAGAACGGGCGCGTGGACAGCGCCCCCGACGACGGCGCATGCACGGCCGGTGCGGGCGCGGCGGGCCGCACGACAGCCGGTGCACGTGCAGCCGGTGCCGGGCTCGCGGGCGCAAGCGGCGGGCTCGCGACTGCGGGCCTGCGGCGCAGCCGCGCGCCGAGGTGGCGGATCTTCTGGAT
>NZ_JBFULT010000595.1:0-4475 GCF_054049755.1 Bradyrhizobium sp. P5_C11_2 | reverse complement strand
GGCCACGTCGCTGTCAGAACTGTCCCGGAAACACAGGGGTAACCGGGGACCGTCTGCCGCCGGGGCTTGACCCGATCCACCTCGCTGCCGCGCACCGCGCTGGCCTTCGGGGGGAACGGAAAAACGCTGGAATTCCCAAACCTTGAGAGTTCCGGCGCTGCACCGGGAGGCTGAATGCGACACAACCGAAAATACTGGCCGTCAGCCCTTCGTACATACGAGGAATGGGCCAACCGTGCAAGGGACCGTCGCATACCGGTCACAGTCAGCGAGTTTCTAGTCCCTGTCATTAGGGACTGATTAACCCTGTGGTTCTATTGCGTTAAAGAGGCTGCTCGGAGGCACGGAATCGGTGGCGAGCCGCGCAAATCAAAGGGTTTTGCTGGGGTGTGCACTTCTGTGCGCCGCAGCCCTGCCATGTGCCGATTCCTCGCGCCTGAGCGCGGCCGAGAGCCAGCCGCAACCCGCTGTTGCGGTAGCGAATTTTCCGATCGCCTCGGCTGCCCGGCTGGCCGGCGACGGCAAGCAGACCCGCTTCATTCTCGACCTCGACAAGACGGTCACATTCCGCGCCGTCACCTTGGCCGACCCGTATCGGGTGGTGGTCGACGTGCCCCAGCTGAATTTTCAGCTGCCCACGGGCACGGGGGCCGGGCGGGGGCTGGTCAAGGCCTTCCGCTATGGGCTGGTGATGCCCGGCGGCTCGCGAATCGTGTTCGACCTGACGGGACCTGCCAAGATCGCCAACTCCTACGTGCTGGAGGCGGCCAATAGCCAACCGGCCCGGCTCGTGCTCGAGCTGGAGGAGGTCGACCGCGCCGCCTTCGTACAATCGCTGGCCCCGGAAAACCGGCCTGAGCTGCGGCCCGCGATCGCCGACGCGCCGCCGGCCACGGTTCCCGCCACCGCAGCCCCGGAAGCAGGCCCGCAAAAGGCCGATGGGCGCCCGGTGGTCGTGATCGATCCCGGCCATGGCGGCATCGACAACGGCACGCAGTCGAGCGGCGAGAGCGAGAAGAACCTGGTGCTCGCCTTCGGCCTCGCGCTGCGCGACCGGCTGGAAAAGAACGGCAAATACCGCGTGGTGATGACGCGGGACGACGACACCTTCATTCCCCTCAATGACCGGACCAAGATCGCGCGCAACCTCAAGGCTGCGCTGTTCGTCTCGATTCATGCCGACGCGCTGCCGCGCGCGGAGGGCGATGCCCAGGGCGCCACGATCTACACGCTGTCGGACAAGGCCTCCGACGCCGAGGCCCAGCGTCTGGCGGATGCGGAAAATCGCGCAGACGCGATCGCCGGCTTCAATCTCGCGGAGGAGCCGACCGATGTCGCCGACATCCTGATCGACCTCACCCAGCGGGAAACCCGCACCTTTTCAAACCGTTTTGCCCGCTTGTTGATGGGGGAAATGAAGACAGCCGTGCGGATGCACAAGCATCCCCTGAAATCGGCCGGCTTCCGGGTGCTGAAGGCGCCGGACGTGCCGTCGGTGCTGGTCGAGATCGGTTACGTCTCCAACAAGGGGGATCTCGAGCATCTGGTCTCCGAGGGCTGGCGATCCCGCGCGGTGAGCTCGATGGCGCAGGCGATCGACGGCTTTCTGGCCAAGCGCATGGYCACAGTCGGGTCTTCGAATTGAAGGGGTTTTTCCGTCCCGCCGTGAAAGCCCTAGTTTGGCCACAGCGGTCGCTTTATAAAAACGCCGCAGGGGGTTCCGGAATCGACGAGAATCCCGCTCGGCAAGCGTCTTTAGGCCCGGCACGGATGTGATTTGAGTAGGCCGGTGAATTCGCGACGTGACGTTGGCGCCCGTTTTGGGCGCCTTGGGCTGATCTTGACCTGATCTTGGGATTGAACGGATAAACAGATAATGCGCTTGCTTGTGCGGTTCATGGGCTTCCTGTTCGCCGCGGGAACGGTGTTGTTCCTTGTCGGTGTCGGTGCCGTGGCAGGCCTGATCTGGCATTTCTCCAAGGACTTGCCGGACTACTCTCAGCTTCAGGATTACGAGCCGCCGGTGATGACCCGCGTGCACGCGGTCGACGGCTCGCTGCTTGGCGAATATGCCAAGGAGCGGCGGCTGTATTTGCCGATCCAGGCCGTGCCGAAGCTCGTGATCAACGCGTTCCTCGCGGCCGAGGACAAGAATTTCTACGAGCATGGCGGCATCGACTACACCGGCATGGCGCGCGCCGGTCTGGTCTACATCCAGAACTACGGCTCGAACCGGCGTCCGCAGGGCGCCTCCACGATCACCCAGCAGGTCGCCAAGAACTTCCTTCTGACCAACGAGGTCTCGTTCGCCCGCAAGATCAAGGAAGCCTTGCTGGCGATGCGGATCGAGAAGACCTATTCGAAGGACAAGATCCTCGAGCTCTATCTCAATGAAATCTACCTCGGCCTCGGTGCCTACGGCATCGCAGCCGCTTCGCTGGTCTATTTCGACAAATCGGTGAACGAGCTCACGGTGGCGGAAGCGTCCTATCTGGCGGCGCTGCCGAAGATGCCTGCGACGCTGCATCCGGTGCGCAACCGCGACCGCGCGATCGAGCGCCGCAACTATGTGGTCGACCGCCTGTTGGAGAACGGCTGGATCAAGCAGGCCGACGCCGACAAGGCGCGCAAGGAGCCGCTCGCCGTCACCAACCGCGCCAACGGCGCGCACACCTTCGCCGGCGAATATTTCGCCGAGGAAGTCCGCCGCGACATCTTCGAGCGTTATGGCGAGAAGAAGCTTTATGAGGGCGGCCTGTCGGTGCGTACCACGCTGGATCCGAAGATCCAGGTCATGGCACGCAAGACCATGGTCGCGGGCCTCGTGAACTATGACGAGCAGCAGGGCTATCGCGGCGCGATGAGCAAGCTCGATACGTCGGGCGACTGGGGCGTGAAGCTCGCCGAGATCAAGTCGCTGTCCGACATCTCGCCATGGCGCATGGCGGTGGTGCTGGAGACCAGCGACCAGTCGGCGCGCATCGGCTTCCAGCCGAGCCGCGAGCTCGGCGGCGCCGTCAGCAAGCAGCGCGAAACCGGCCTCATCACGCTCGATGGCATCAAATGGGCCAAGGCGGCCGCGGGGCCTGCGAAGGGCAGGGCGGCGAGCGCGGTGTCGCAGGTGCTGCAGCCCGGCGACGTGATCTATGCCGATCCGCTCTACAAGGACGGCAACCCGGTCGAGGGCCAATACCGGCTGCGCCAGATCCCCGAAGTGTCCGGCGCGATGGTGGTGATGGATCCCTGGACCGGCCGCGTGCTCGCCATGGTCGGCGGCTTCTCGTTCGACCAGAGCCAGTTCAACCGCGCCACCCAGGCCTATCGCCAGCCCGGCTCGTCGTTCAAGCCGATCGTCTACTCGGCGGCGCTGGACAACGGCTACACGCCTTCGACCGTGGTGCTCGACGCGCCCATCGAAATCGACCAGGGCCAGGGCGCCGGCGTGTGGCGGCCGGAAAACTTCTCCTCGGGCAAGTTCCAGGGGCCGGTGACGCTGCGCAACGCGCTGCGGCAGTCGCTCAACACCGTGACGGTGCGCCTCGCGCAGGACATCGGCATGCCCTTGATCGGCGAATATGCCCGCCGCTTCGGCGTCTATGACGAACTGCCGAACTATCTCTCCTACGCCCTCGGCGCCGGCGAGACGACGGCGATGCGGATGGTGACGGCCTATTCGATGATCGCCAATGGCGGCCGTCGCGTGAAGCCGACGCTGATCGACCGTATCCAGGATCGCTACGGCCACACCATCTTCAAGCACGACCAGCGCGAATGCCGTGGCTGCGACGCGCCGGGCGGCTGGAAGAACCAGACCGAGCCGCAGCTGATCGACCGCCGCGAGCAGGTGCTGGACTCCATGACCGCCTATCAGATCACCGAGCTGATGGAAGGTGTCGTGCAGGCCGGTACCGCGACCGTGGTCAAGGAGGTCGGCAAGCCGATCGCCGGCAAGACCGGTACCACCAACGAGGCCAAGGACGCCTGGTTCGTCGGCTTCTCGCCGGACGTCGCCGTCGCGATCTACATGGGCTACGACAAGCCGCGTGCACTCGGTAAGGGTAACGCCGCGACCGGTGGCCATCTGGCTGCTCCGATCGCACGCGACTTCCTCAAGCTCGCGCTCGCCGACAAGCAGGCAGTTCCGTTCAAGGTGCCGGCCGGTATCAAGCTGGTCCGCGTCGTCGCCAAGACCGGCATGCGCGCCGGCCCCGGCGAGACCGGCGGAACCATCCTCGAAGCCTTCAAGCCGGGCACGGCGCCGCCGGACAATTATTCGGTCATCGGCGTTGCCGACGCCGAGAGCCGCATGCCGGCCTCGCAGCAGCAGCAGCCGGATTCCGGCTTCCTCATGCGCCCGGGTACCGGCGGACTCTGGTAGGCGACGACGGGAATCGTCGGCGTTGGAGGGGCGGGCGGTTGCGCTTTGCCGCCGTCACCGCTACATCCGGCTCACAAATCGAACGCGGGCCCAATTC